>JAEWAD010000346.1 GCA_023391905.1 Pseudomonadota bacterium
GTGGCAAGCCCGCGCCGATCGATGGCGTCCTCCCCCGTCGATCGGCGCACCCTTCCTGCTCGTTTGAGCGCAGCCCTACGCACAACCAGTGCGGCTACGGCTCCGAGCGAAACGAAGTCGGCGTCCAGTTCGGCGCTGATGTGGTGGGTCGGGGCCCCGTGGGTCGCCATCCATCGTTCCTGTCTCCTGGGCTTCCTGTGGTTGTCACGTTCGGTGCTCGCAACTCCGAACATGAATCAAAGGAATTTCCAGATGACGGAAATCTCACGGCGCAACGAATCAAACTCACGGCGCGAGGCGGAAATGCAAAGGGTTGAAGCAATCAGAAAAGAGATGTCGAGCGGGGTGCGCCTGCTGGGTGCATCAGGCCGCAATGCTGACGAAGAGAACGCAATTGCGGCGCGACTGAGCGGCCTTTCTGTGACCGTCATCGAACGACTTCGCTGGAAGAAGATCAAGCGCATCCCTGCGGACATCACGGATGCGATCCGGGACGCCATCGATGCCTACAACGTCAGCACGGAGGCTAGGGCCCGGCATGAACGCGACGTCCTCGCTACGCAACTCGAAAGCTTCCTCCGTCTCGCCGATCAATCGGGCGATCCGGAATTTTATCGGGCACGCCTTGCTCCGGTCATCGACCAAGCGCGCCGCGCTGGCGTTCCGGATTGCCCCCTGGCTGAAGACGGAGGCACACGATGAAAACCGCCCCCAATCGTGAAGTGCAGCGTCGGGACACGATGCTCTCTCTTTGGGCTAGCGGTGTCCCAACCGACTTGATCGCCAAGCGAGTTGGCTACACCGCTGACACCGTTCGCCGCCTTGTGTCCAAGGCCCGCGAACGTGGGGACGAGCGAGCAGTGCGGCGGGAGTCCGCCCATAGCAACCGTGGCAAGGTCCCCCCAACGGTCTCACAGAAGGCACCGAAACGCGTCATCCCGAGCTGGGAAGGCATGTCCATCGTCGGGCTCCTCATGGGCGATCCACAACCCGGGCGCTCCGCCCTCGACCGCAAGCGGGCGGGGTTGCCGGTATGACCTACATCCTCGGCATTGATCCAGGCATCGAAGGCGCATGGGCTGTTCTCGACAGCTTCGGGCAGCTCATCTCGAGCGGTGACCTTCCGGTTGTCGGCGAAGGCAAGAAGCGCATGGTTTCTGCGCCGCTCCTAGCCGGCGTGCTTGATGTCCATCCCATCAGCGAAGCGTTCGTGGAGCGTGTCGGCGCGATGACGGGGCAGGGCGTCTCGAGCATGTTTCGTTTCGGCCAGGCTGTCGGCACGATCAACGGCGTCCTCGGCGCCCGCCACATCCCTGTCAGCTATGTGACGGCTGCCGTCTGGAAGAAGCACTTCAAGCTTCCCGGCGAAAAGGAGCCGTCGCGGCTGCTCGCGATCGAGACGTGGCCCGACAAGGCGCTCATCCACTTCAATCGGAAGAAGGATCACGGCCGAGCAGAAGCCGCCCTGATTGCCCTGTGGGGCGCGCGATGCAACGTCGTGGCTGGGGTGGCGGCATGACCAATCCATTCGCTGCGCATGGCATCAAGCATCTTTCTGCATCCCAGTTGACAACCTTTGCGTCAGACCCTTCCCGCTGGTTTGCCCAGAAAGTCCTTGGCTACAGATCGCCGTCAGGCGCAGCCATGGAACGTGGCAAAGCCGTCGAGAATGGCGTTGTCTACACCTTCCGCGGTGACGCAGTGGACGAGGCAACCCGCAAGGCGCTGTCGGACTACGACAGGTCTTGCCGCTTCTCGAACATCCTTGGAGATGTGTCGGCAGAGCGTGAGCATATCGCCCCGATGATCGAGCAGGCCCTGGCGGGCGTGGCGAAGTTCGGAGACCCGACCTTCCCAGCCGAAGGTCAGCACAAGATCGAGATACCGATCCGGTTTGGAACCGGCGAGGACGACACAATCCCGATCATCGGGTTTCTCGATTTTATGTTCAGTGACCGCATCATCGATCTGAAGTCGACCATGCGCATTCCGTCCGACATGTCGTTCAGCCACCGCATCCAGGCGGCCATTTATAGCCGGACCACCAACAAGCCCGTCCAGTTCCTTTACGTCTCGCCGAAGCGATCCCTGCTTCTTGAGGATAGCGATACCGCAGCGTCGCAGGCCGCCGCGCGCGCCATCGTCCAGCGGATGGCCGCCTTCCTCTCGCTTTCGCCAGACCGCGAAATTCTCCGAGCCGCCGTTCCAGTCATCACGGATTCGTGGGGCTGGCGGGGCGAAGAGGATGCCCGCCGACAGTTCTTCGGCATTTGAACGCAACCGCAAAACGCTCAAAGCAAAAGGAAAGAAACACGATGCCTATCTCCCTGGGAAATTCCGGCTCCGGCCGGCCGTTCATCCGCTTTTCCCCTCAGGCCAACGCATGGCTCAAGAGCGGAGATGGCGGCGCAACTGAGTTCGACCCCCGCGGATCCGGCATGCTGATCGACGTCGAGCAGGCCGTCTTCGGTTGGCTGACCCTTGGCGAGGGCGTCCGCGAATGGGAGCCCTGGCCGTCCATCAATGCCCGCACCAAGAGCCCCGGTGGCGAAGCCAAGGTCGGATTTATGGTGCAGGTCTACGCGCCGAAACTTCTGGGTGAAGAAGTCCATGACTTCTCGGCCAACGCTACCGCATCGACCCGCTTCTTCGAGGCTCTCTACAACCAGTGCGAAAAGGAATTCGGCAAGGGCAAGGTTCCTCTCGTGCAGATCACTGGATCGAAGATCCTCAAGATCGGCAAGGGCACTACTCGCGAAGTCGAATTCAATATCGCGAAATGGGTGGACCGCCCTCAGGCGCTCGCCGATATCGCAACTGAGGAGCCGGCCGAGACGCCGCAGAAGTCGCGCTTTGATGCGGACTATGAGGCCAAGAGCGAGCCCAAGGCGGAAGCCAAGAAGGAACTCGCTGACGCGGACCTCGAATTCTGATGTCGGTCGTCCTCACCAGCAATGAGAGGCTTCGCCTCGCTAAGTTGGCGGGGATGCTCGGCTCGTCATTTGACGGGGAGCGCTTGAATGCGCTCTCCGCCATCCAGCGTATGGCCGACCAAAAGAAGTGCCGTATCGAGGAACTTCTTCTGAGCGGGCAGACGGAAGTCGTGCGCGAAGTCATCCGATACCGTGAGGCCCCTGCGAGCAGCCGGCATAGCGAAGAGACGGACGACGACGGTTGGAAGCAGAAGCTACAGCTCGCGCTCGAACTACACGGCGTGGCTCCATTCCTCACCGAATGGGAAGCCACCTTCGCGGCTGACGTTGTCGGCCGCGCCTGGTCATACCCTACCGACAAGCAAACCGCTGTCATCGAGCGGATCTTCGAGAAGTATCAACGCAGACAGAAAATGCGAGGCGCCGCGGCATGATGGCAGAAACGCAGTCGCATGATGACGTGCTTTCCAGACCGATCCACGTAACCGTGTGGAAGAGCATGGCGCCGCGGGAGAAGTCTGGCGGCCCCACTACGCTCGTCGACCTGGCAGCTAGTATCAAGCGGCGCAGCGCGGACAGCAAGGAACAGCTGTGGTGGCTGAAGCTGGCACGTTTCGGCGATCAGCCGAATGAGAAGGGATATCTGCGCCACAACGAAAACCTGATTGAATGCGAAGGTCTGGAAGCCGACTACGACGCTGGTAAGATCAGCTTCGACGAAGCCGTCGAGATTGCTGAAAAGGCCGGGCTCGCCTGCCTGATCTACACCTCACCATCCAACACGGAAGACTTCCCGAAATGGCGTATCCTGGCGCCGTTTACAGAGCCGATGGACCCGATCCAGCGCGACCACATGATGGGTCGCCTGAACGGGCTTTACCGCGGCGTGTTCGATCCTGCCAGCTGGACACTGTCGCAGTCGTACTACTACGGCTACGTCAACGGAAATGAGGAAAATCATCGGGTTGAGCTTGTCGAAGGCACGCCTATCGACGAGTTGGACGAGCTGGACGAGATCTGGATGCCGAAGCCGCTGCGGGCGGCAAAATTCTCAGAGAACGAGGCCCACGATTCCGCCTATCGCCGGCACGCATTCGATGCTGACCTTGACATTGACCAAGTCTACACAGCGATCCAGCGAGGCGACAATTTCCACAATGCAATGCTGTCGCTGGCAGCGCACCTTTTCGGAAAAGGCTACGAGCGTGAGGAAGTCCTCGACGCTCTGACCGAGGCTATGGATTCTGTTCCCAAGGACAGCCGCGACAAGCGCTGGCGGGCACGAGCTTCCACCCGGCACATCAACAGCATCCTCAACTGGCTCTCGACCAAAGAGAACAGAAAGCTGTTCAAGCGTCTGCGGGAGAAGGAAGAGCGTCAGGAAGACGCCCGTACATCACCGCACCGGGATTGGAACAAGAACCCTGAACCGGAAGCCGAGGAAGAACCAAGCGAAGCGCCGCCCGGCAACGAGAAGAAGGAAAAGAAGCAGACGGCCACGAACGCACTAACCCTGCGCCGGGCTCTGCGGCGGCACGCTGACATGGCCGGCCTCGTCGGTTTCGACGAGTTTGCGCTGCATCCCGTGCTGCTTCGACCAATTCCGGATCCTGACAAGAAGCGAAACGATCCATTCGAGCCACGACCATGGGAGGACAACGACGATATCCGTCTAGCCCTCTGGTACCAGTCGATCGGCTATCTGAAGGCTACCAAGGGGCTAGCAAACGACGTTGTCCAGATCCTTGCCGACGAAGCTCGCTTCCACCCCGTTCGGGACTATCTGACGGCGCTGACGTGGGATGGAGTGCCACGGGCCGCGGAACTCATGACCCGAGGCTTCGGTGCCAGCGGTGTATCACCGGAAGAGCAGGAATACCTCTCCGCTGTTGGCAAGGCCGCCTTGATCGGGGCCACGGCCCGCGTCATGCGCCCGGGCTGCAAGGTCGACACGATGATTATCCTGGAGGGGCGCCAAGGAGCGCTTAAGTCCTCCGGCGTACGCGCGCTGTGTCCGAATGCCAACTGGTTCTCCGACACGATGCCGAGCGACCTCGACCACAAGGATGCTCGCGAGCATCTGCCTGGTAAGTGGCTGATCGAGATGTCCGAGATTTCGCAGCTGCGGAAGTCGGAAGTCGAAAGCCTGAAGTCATTCCTATCCACGCAGGTCGACAAGTATCGGCCGAGCTATGGGCGGGCGAATGTTTCCCGGCAGCGGCAGTGCCTGTTCATCGGCACGACGAACGAGGACGCGTACCTCTCCGACGCAACGGGTAATCGCCGGTTCTGGCCAGTCAAGGTCGGAACAATCGACCTGCCATGGATCACAGAGAACCGCGATCAGCTTTGGGCAGAGGCACTGCACGCCTTCCGAGCCGGCGAAAAGTGGTGGCTGGGCGATCAGGCGGCGGAGTTCGCAGCGGACGCTCAGCAGGAGCGCATGGTCACTGACGAGTGGGAAAAGCCCGTCCTCGAGTACCTGCAAGGCCGCGCGGATGGTGTGTGGATGGGCGACATCCTCAAGGGCGCTCTCTATCTCGATACAACCATGCAGGGAAAACCGGAGCAGGCGCGGGTAACCAGCATCCTGAAGAAAGCTGGATACCGGCGCGCTCAGAAGAAGGTGGCTGGTTACCCCCAGTGGCTTTGGTACCCGCCGGCAGTCCCCGGGTAACCAGCCAGTAACCAGCCAGTAACCAGCTAGGTAACCAGCTTTTCCATAGCAATTTCTAAGCGGTAACCAGGGTAACCAGCTAAAACCTATGAGAGAGACAGAAATGTCATTCATGGCAGAGAACACCCCCGCGAGGGATAGAGCTACAAGTGTCGTAAGAAACAGCTGGTTACCCGGTTACCCTGGTTACCCGGAGGCTTCGTCATGAGCCGCCGGCTACAACCTGCGGATAGCCTGATTAATCCGCACGGCACCGTCAGCGAATGGGCTGTATCCGCCGCCCTGGAGCCGCTCGACAAAGTCGCATCCGAGACTGAGGCGCGTTGGGGCATCGGCGCACTTGAGCGCCTCGTGCCACCGGAGACTGCGGCCAGGTTCGCATCAGCGCGCAAGAAGCTCGACATCGCAATTGATGCCGGCGACTGGGAGGACGTCTCGAAGCGGGCATCGGTCATGATACGCGGCTGGCAAGCTCTAGAGGCCGCCGCCATCGAGGCAGGTCACAAGCCGCTCGATGTGACCCGCTTCTGGGCTCATGAGGATGACAAGGGCGCAAAGCTCCTCTTCGTCCAGAACGAGCGGGACATGCAGGCCGCCGTCGCGAAGTTTCCGGACCATCGGGTTTGGTCGATGTCTGAAGTCGGGCGTGTTCTTTCGGCCCATAGCCTGGAAGCTGTGCTGGCGTCCAAGGTCAAGGATCAGTTCCCCGGAGCCACTGTGACCGACATCCGGACGCGTGCACCGCTCAACGATGAAATCCCGTTTTAGGAGCACCCCATGGCAATCATCCCAGCCCAGACCATCCGCGCCCTTAGCCGCAAAATGGGCGGGCTCGTCTCTCCTTTTCACGAGCGAACCCAGCACGAGGGCATGACTTTCGGCCTGAGCGCCGCCGGCTACGACGTCCGCATCGCGGAGAACATGTGGGTGGTCAGCGGCACGTTCCGATTGGCATCGACGCTCGAGACCTTCTGGATGCCCGACGACCTGGTCGCGCGTGTCTGCGACAAGTCGAGCTGGGCACGTCAGGGCCTCACGGTCCAGAACACGATCATCGAGCCCGGCTGGCGCGGCTATCTCACGCTCGAGCTGACGAACCACAGCGCTCGAGACATCGAGCTGCGCCGCGGCATGCCGATCGCGCAGATCGTGTTCGAACGTCTCGAGGCACCGACCGAGCAGCCCTATTCCGGGAAGTACCAGGACCAGAAGTCCGGACCCCAACCGGCCATCACCGAATGGCCCCCGGCCACCCAAGCAACCGCAGCCTGAAGGAAGCCTGAGATGACGGACCTGCACATGGCCTACCGCTTCTACCAGTCCGAGGACGGCGCCGAATGGCTGCTGCGGACGTGGGAGCCGGACTATCCGACGACGATCCGGTTCACGGATATCGGCACGAACCGCGACGAGATGCTGGCGAAGGCCCGCGCGTTCTGGGTCAAGCATATCGAACCGCTCCGCGCCCAACGGCAGCAGTCGGAGATCAACCGCGAGGAAGGCCGCCGCAAAGCCGCCGAGACGAAGCGCCTCAAGGCCGAAGCCCCGTCCCAAGCAACCGCAGCATAGGAGGTTGAGAATGGCGAAGTACCCGATCGGGACGGTCACTCAGGTGATCCCAGGCAAGTACGGCCGCCTTCGGATTGTCGAAGCAAGACCGATCACCCTTGAGTTTGTCCAGCCTGACGACGGCTCGATCCACCATCCGGTTGGCTACGCTTGGAAAGCGAGCGAGCTTCGTGACGTCGCCCAGACACTGCTGGCCCTGGCGGATTACGCCGACGCCGGGTGGCCATCCGATTTCCCCATCCCCCACACCCCCGCATAGTGGTCAGGAGAGACGAGATGGCGACAGCGATAGCGCAGGGCTTGTTGGCTCTGGCCTTTCTTGGGTTGGCCTTCATCACCGGCGTCGGTGACGGGATGAGGCGCCAGCGGGAATCTGACTGCCATTTGGCAGGCGGCTACACCATCGCAATCGAGGGGCGTCACGGCTGCATCCGTGCCCCTCTCAAGCAGGAGCCCTAACCCATGTCCTCCCACACCAGCGAGATGACGATGGTCGAGAGAGTCGCGAGGGCGATCTGTCGGGCGAACGTGCTCAGCATGATGAAGACCGCCGGGTTGGAGTATCACGACCTGACTGTCGACGCAGAGATCGAGCGGCTGTACCGGGATGATCTCCCGGGAGCCCGCGCCGCTATCGAGGCGATGAGGGAGCCAACCATGGTCATGCTCCGGGCAATGGACAACACGCTGCTGTCGGATGAGGCGCTTCACGGTGGCCCGTACGAGCAGGCCAAGGCCGAATACACCGCCGCCATCGACGCCGCCCTTCAGGAGACAAAGGGATGAGCCTGTTCGTCTCGTACTCGTGGTCGAAGGGCGGGTTGCATGGGTTCGGAGCTTGCGAAATGCGCACCAAGGAGCCTCGCGACCTCGTAGACGTGAGGGCTATCGCACAAGCTATCGAGGATGACGACCCAAAGCTTGGGGGCGTGATCATCCTCAACTGGAGGGCATTCCCCTCCTAGCCCCCAACCTGACGAAGAGGGAGGAACACTCTGACATCAGGAACCAGACATGAAGGCACGCACCAAGGCCCAGCGAGCAGCGCGACGCCGAGCCGCCACCAACCGCAAAGACCTCCCACGAGCCCCATCAGGCGCGCTCTCCCGATCCGCCGAGCGATATACCAAGGAAGCCGCGATGACCGAGAAGGAAGCCAAGGTCGTCGTGCTCGAGGCCAGGCAGCGTGTTCATGGCCTCGGGGAATCGTCAGCGGGGCTCGCTGAGGCCGGTTCGTCGCTCGGCCGCCTGTACCTAGCCGGGGCCATCAAGAAACGGCTGTACGAGTCCGGAAATCGATTTGCGGAGGATGTGTGGAGGTACCATTCGCTGACAGGCATTCCGCATCCAAACCCGAAGGGCAGTTGGAGCTTCGTCGGGAGATCCGAGCCCTTGGCCGAGAAGGACCGAGACAAGAGCATCGCGCCGGGACTGCGCGCCACCTATGGCGAGGACTCCCAGCAATTCCGGGAAGCGGTGCAGAGCGCCACCAACCGCTACATGAACGTGCTCGGCGTCATCCAGCAGTGCGACCGAGCAGGGCGACCGGTTGAGACGACGCTCCGCAACGTCGTGCTGCTCGACATGGATGCCAGCAACTGGCCGCCGCACATGGTCAAGATGCTGGCCCGCGTGTTGACTGCGCTGGCGGAGTGGTATGGCATCCCCGTAGATGACCCTAAGGAGGGAGAGACATGAACTGGACCATGGCGCTTGCGGTCTACGCCGCCGTAGCCTCCACGCTGGTCGTCTACCTTCGGATATCAAACGCTCGGCGCAAAAGGGCGTGGGATGAGGGGAATCGAACCCTAGATGCGGCAATCGCTGCCGCAGTCCATCACCTGCCTCCGGCGAAGCCTGACAGGGTAGTCCCCGACAAGAATGGCAACGTTGGCCCGAGGGTCATCCAGTATGTGGATGGAGACGGGACCGTGCGGCAGTTCCAGATGGAGACTGGGTATATCGAGGTCGACTGGGACGGGCATCGGCGGGAGGTCATCCGTAGACTCTTGACCTCGGCCCGCAAATCAGTGCATAGCTAAATACGGTTGGACACATCCGACCGCAGAGACCCGGCCAAGCGCCGGGTTTTCTCGTTTCTGGGGTGCTTGATGGCCGTCACAGCAACAGGCCTCGCCTCCGCAGCAACACACTTAGAGCAAGCCCGCATAGCCTCCGGCCTCACGAACGAGCAGTTCGCGAAGTGGCTCAGGTGCGTCGCGAGGGATTTGGAGAAGACAGGTGGCAGCACCGAAGGGCAACCAGTTCTGGAAAGCCCGTAGCTCCCACGGTCGCGCTCCGGTCTTCGCTGAGCCCGACCACCTTTGGGACGCAGCAGCCGAGTACTTCGAGTGGGTCGAAGAGAACCCGCTCTACGAGGACAAGATCACGGCGTACCAGGGTGTCGTCACGCACGAACCTGTCGCCAAGATGCGGGCGATGACTGTCGCCGGGCTCTGTCTGTTCCTCGACATCAGCCGGCAAGCCTGGGATTCGTACCGGGGCCGCGAAGATTTTATGGCAGTCACATCGCGTATCGATGCGGTGATCCGTGATCAGAAATTCTCAGGCGCCGCTGCCGACCTTCTCAACCCGAACATCATCGCTCGAGATCTAGGGCTGGCTGACAAGACGGAGCTGACTGGCAAGGATGGCGGGCCGGTGATCACCCGCATCGAACTCGTCGCGCCGGGGCATGACAACAGCTCGGATTGAGCTTCCTCCGAAGCTTATCCCGGTCTTCACAGGCCAGGCACGATACAGAGGAGCATATGGCGGCCGGGGCAGCGGCAAGACGCGTTCCTTCGCCAAGATGGCTGCGGTCAAAGGCTACCAGCTAAGCATCGAGGGCAAGTCTGGCGTCATCGTCTGCGGCCGTGAGTTCATGAACTCGCTGGACGAAAGCTCGATGACTGAGGTCAAGGCGGCAATCGCCTCCGAGCCCTGGCTGGCAGGGCACTACGACGTAGGCGAGAAGTACATTCGCACGAAGGATGGGCGCATCTCATTCGCGTTCATCGGCCTTAGGCACAACCTCGACAGCATCAAGTCGAAGTCGCAGATCCACATCCTTTGGGTCGATGAAGCCGAGCCGGTCAGCGAAACGGCGTGGCTCAAGGTCGTCCCGACCGTTCGTGAGCATGGCTCCGAAATCTGGCTGACGTGGAACCCGGAGCGGAAGAACAGCGCGACGCACAAGCGGTTCCGCGAGAACCCGCCGACCGGCGCGAAGATTGTCGAGATCAATTACGCGGACAACCCGTGGTTTCCAGAAGTGCTCGAGCAGGAGCGGTTAGAGGACCTGGCCAAGCGCCCCGAGCAATATCCGCATGTGTGGGACGGTGACTTCGTCTCGATCGTTGAGGGCGCCTATTTCGCCCAGCCTCTCGTTATCGCGAAGCAGGAAGGCCGCATTAGTAACGTCGCGTTCGATCCTCTGATGCGTGTGCGGGTGTTCTGCGATCTGGGTGGAACGGGCGCCAAGGCCGACGCCTTCTCCATGTGGCCGGCGCAGTTCATCGGCAAGGAAATCAGGACGCGGGATTACTACGAGGCGCAGGGCCAACCTCTCGCCACGCACATTCAATGGCTGCACTCGAAGGGCTACACGCCAGAGCGAGCAGACATCGTGCTCCCGCATGACGGTGAGACCAACGACCGTGTGGTTGACGTCTCGTTCGAGAGCGCATTCCGGGCCGCTGGCTACAACGTCACGGTGATCGGCAACCAGGGCAAGGGCGCCGCGAAGATGCGGATCGAGGCCGCGCGGCGGTTGTTTCCGTCCATCTGGTTCGACGAGCAGACGACAGAAGGCGGGCGCGACGCGCTGGCCTGGTATCACGAGAAGCGCGACGACAACCGCAACATCGGCCTTGGGCCTGATCATGACTGGTCGTCGCACGGAGCGGACGCTTTCGGGCTGATGTGCATCGCCTACGAAGAGCCGCGCAAGAAGCCGGAACGCGAACACTACGGGCGCCGTGTCGGCGGATGGATGGGTAGCTGATGGCTGGTGCGAAGGCAGATCCCGACTTCATTGCTACGGCACTGAAGCGGTACGACGCCGGCTACGACCGCGAGCGCGACAACATCAACGCGGCCTACGAGGATCTGGAATTCCGCGCGGGAGAGCAGTGGCCCGACTACGCGAAGACCATGCGCGGCAAGCGGCCCATGCTGACGGTCAACCGCATCCCGCAGTTCATTCGCCAGATCACTGGCGACATCCGCATGATGCGCCCCTCGATCAAGGTGGTGCCGGTCGACAATCGCGGTGACGTCAAGACGGCCGAGAAGCTTTCAGGCCTGATCCGCTACATCGAGAATCGTTCGGACGCGCGCAACATCTACACGGACGCCGCCGATAGCCAGGTGACCGCCGGCATCGGGCATTTCCGGATCGAAACCGAATACGCCGCATCGACCACGTTCGACCAGGAGATCCGGCTTTCGTCGGTCGAGGATGGCGTCGCCGTCATCTGGGACCCGAACGCCAAGCGCCCGATGCGCGACGACGCGCTGTGGTGCCATGTGCCCGTCGACATGTCGATCGAGGCCTTCAAGGAGAAATATCCCGACGCCTCGGTTGAGGATTTCGGCAAGGTCGTGAACCGCGGCGAGTGGCACTCGTCGGACATGGTGCGCGTCTCGGAATACTGGGAGAAGCGGGCCGAGAAAAAGACGCTCGTGCTGCTCCCGGACGGCTCTATCGATGACGTCACGGACGATCCTGAGGCCGAAGCCGCCGCCCGCATGGTGGATGGCGCCCGTGTCGAGCAGCGCGATTCCTTCGCCATCTATCGAAGCCTGATAACCTGCGCGCACACGTTGGAAGGCCCTGATAAGTGGCCCGGTGCCTACATCCCGGTCGTTCCGGTCATCGGCGAACAGGTCAAGATCGGCCGCAAGATCATTCGCCACGGCGTCACGCGCTTCGCTCGTGAGCCGCAGCAGATGTACAACTTCGCCGTCTCGGCCGAGACCGAGATAGTCGCGCTGCAGCCCAAGGCCCCATTCATCGGGACCGATGTCAACTTCGAGGAAAACCCGAACGATTGGCTGTCCGCCAATACGGATAACCTGCCGTATCTGACCTACAAGCCGGATGGCCGGAACGGCGGCATCGCTCCGCAGCGCTCGCAGCCGCCGGTGTCGTCTCAGGGCCTGTCTGAGATGATCATGCGGACGGCCGAGGAGATGAAAGCCGTCGTCGGCATCTACGACGCGGGCCTCGGCAACCGATCCAACGAGACGAGCGGCAAGGCCATTCTTGCCCGCCAGCGCGAAGGCGATATCGGCTCGGTCGTCTACATCGACAACTTCAACCTCGCCGTCCAGCACGCCGGTCGCATCATCACGGACCTAATCCCGCACATCTACGATACGGAGCGGATGATCCGCATCCTCGGCGAAGACGGGAAGATGGACCCGCTCCAGATCAACAATAAGGTGCAGGTGCAGATCGGCCCGGACGGCATGGCCGTCCACCCGAAGACGGGGCAGGCTTTCCCGGCGGAGAAGGGCAAGCGGCCCGGCGATATGATGGACGTCATCGGCTACGACGTGACTGTCGGCGCCTACGACGTCGTGATGTCGACCGGGCCAAGCTATTCGACCAAGCGCGAGGAAGCCAAGGAGGGCATGACTGCCTTCATGCAGGCATACCCGCCAGCGGCCCCGGCCGTCGCGGATCTTGTCGCCAAGGCGCAGGACTGGCCGAACGCCGATCAGTTCGCCAAGCGCCTTGAGATGCTCCTCCCGCCGCAGATCCGGGCCATGGAGGCCGAGGAGGGCGATATGGCGCCTCCGCCGCCTCCGCAGCCGGACCCCGCCCAGGTGGCCGCCGCAGCCGAAGCTGAGGCTAAGGCCAAGCAGTCGCAGATCGACTTGGATAAGGCCGATATCGAGCTTCAGATGAAGCAGATCGACCTGCTCATGAAGCAGCAGGCATTGGTTGCGCCGCCGCCAGCGCCGCAACAGCAGATCGCTGGTCCGGGGCAGCCACAGCAGCCTGCGCAGCCTCAGGCGCCGGGATCGCCCGAAGTGCTCGACGCGCTCCGCATCGTCGGTGACCAGCTGATGGAGCAGAAGCAGATCAACGCGCGCCAGGAGCAGATGCTTCAGGAACTCGCCGCGCTCGTGATGGGCGCGCAGCAGCCCGCGCCGCCGATGACCGCGGAACCGCAATTCCAGCCGGTGGAGGACATTCCTCCGGCAATCTGAGCTTCGCCAGCAGGCAGCCGCATTCGGTGGCCGCCGCGACGATGACCCGCCGCCCCTCGAGGCGGCTTTTTTATTGGGCCTGACATGACAGACGGAACCGACGTGCAAGCCGCCGCTGAGGCCGCGCCTGCCGAGAGTGCCAACGATACCACTGCCGCCGAGAACGCCGAGCAGACCGCAACCGATACCACGGAAGCGGAAGGAGAAAGCACCAAGGCGGAAGACACTGACGACGCCGGAGACGACGAGGACAAGCCTCGACGCGCTAGCCGGCGGGATCGGGAGAAGCGACGCAATGCGGCGATCATGGCGGAGCGCGACGCGCTTGCTGCCAGGGTTGCCGAGTACGAGCGCGGCGGCAAACAGCCGGAGCGTGACGACAGGCCCAAGGAGGCGGATTTCGGTGGCGACTACGCGGCTTTCGAGCGCGCGCAGACCGCCTACGAGGTCCGCCAGGCGATCCGCGAGGAGCGCGCCCTAGACGATCAGGCCAAGGCCAACGAGCGGAAGTCTGCCGAGAGGCGGGAAAAGCTCGATGCCTTCGATGATTCCGAGGACGAGCTTCGCGAGCGTGTCGCCGATTACGACAAGGTGATGAAGCAGGCGGTCAACGACGGCCTTCGCTTCGCGCCCCATCTGCATGACCTGATTCTGGACAGCAACAAGTCTGCCCATCTGGCCTACTACCTCGCAGGGAAGCCCGAGAAGGCACGCGCACTGAACGCGATGTCTCCTCTGCAGGCCGCCCGCGAAATCGGCCAGATCGAAGCGCGGCTGTCGCTGCCAACCGCAGCCAAATCCACGAAAGCACCGCCTCCGCGATCCGCCCCATCTGGCGGCGCTGCGGCCGCGCCTGACCCCGGCAAGATGTCGATGGAAGACTACATCGCATACCGGCAGAAGCAGCGCGGCTAATGGCGGCCTGACCTCGAAAGGTTCAGCCCAAAATGGCCAATACGGTCCTCACTCCGGACATCATCGCCAAAGAAGCGCTGATGCACCTCGACAACAACCTCGTCATGGCGAAGCAGGTGCATCGCGGCTACGAGGATGAATTCTCCAAGAAGGTGAACGGCTACGAGGTCGGTGAGACGATCTCGATCCGCAAGCCGACTGACTTCACGGTGCGCGATGGCGCCGTTCTTGCTGCCCAGGACGTCGTCGAGGGCAAGACCTCGATCACCGTCGACAAGCGCAAGGGCGTCGACTTCAAGTTCTCGTCCCAGGAACTGACCCTCGACATCGGCGAGCTTGGCGACCGCGTCATCAAGCCGGCCATGATCCAGCTGGCCAATCAGGTCGACATGGACCTGATGTCGCTCTACTCGTCGGTCCCGAACTGGGTCGGCACGCCGGGCCAGAAGATCAACTCCTATGCCGACTTCGCGCTCGGCCCGGAGCGGATGGACGAGTATGCCATCCCGACCGATCCGCGCTCGGCTGTCCTGTCGCCGGCTGATCACTGGGGCCTGCTCGGCTCGCAGACCAGCCTGTATATCCAGGACGCTGCGAAGGGCGCCTATCGCAAGGGCTCGCTCGGCGAGATCGGCGGCGTCGACACCTACATGTCGCAGAACGTCCCGACCCACACGGTCGGCGTCGCGACGGGCACCCCGCTCGTCAACGGCGGCACGCAGGGCGTCACCTATGACACGGTCAAGGACACCGGCACGCAGTCCCTCGTGACTGACGGCTGGACGGCCTCGACGACCGGCATCCTGAAGAAGGGCGATGTGATCACCATTGATGGCGTTTTCGCCGTCAACCCGGTGACCAAGGCCACGCTGCCGTTCCTCAAGCAGTTCGTGGTGACGGCCGACGCCAACTCTGGCGCTTCGACTGGTCCGGCGACGCTGACCATCTCGCCCCCGATCATCGCTTCGGGTGCGCAGAAGACTGTGTCGGCTGTGCCGGCGGATAACGCCCCGATCACCGTTCTCGGTACCGGCGGCACCGGCTATCGCCAGAACCTGATGTTCCACAAGAACGCCTTCGCTCTGGTCATGGTGCCGCTCGTCTCGCCTCCGGGCGCGGTCGACGTCAGCCGCCAGAGCTACAAGGGCACCTCGGTTCGCGTGATCCCCGTCTACGACGGCGTGAACGACGTGTCGTCCTGGCGTCTGGACATCCTTTACGGCGTCAAGGCCATCGACCCGCGGCTCGCGCTGCGCGCCTCCGGCTCGGCCTGATCCTCCTGACAAGAACGGCGGCGGACCTTCGGGCCCGCTGCCACCCTCCTGAGAAGGGCGCCCGATGAGCACAAGCACGAAGATGGACCTCGTCGTAGCGTCCATGGAGAAGGCTGGCCAGCTCGCAACGGGCCAGAACCCTGCGGCCGATGAAGTTGACCGCGTCTACGCCGCTATCGACCGCGTTCTGCCGGCGCTTGCGCGGCTCAAATACGTCTACATCTCCGACACGGAGCAGATCGACGACGCCTATATGGAAGATCTGGCCGTCATCGTTTCCGAAGCCATCATCAAAACCCGAGGCCCTGACGTAGCAGCTATCGAGCGCTCGCAGGACCGCCTCAAGAAGATGCAGGCGCCCCAGCGTGCGCGCCGCACCTTGCAGATCGAGCCCATCCTTCGCGACGTCGGCCGGGATCGGTACCGGTACTAATGGCGAAGATCCTCTTTCCGCAGTCCACATCGCCGGGCGTCGACAGCCAGGAGAGCGGAGGCCGGCTGGTCAACGCATACTCCGAGCCTTTGGGGCAGGGCGCAGGCAATAGCTTCGTCATCCGTCGCGGGCCTGGCCTGCTGCAGTTCGCTGGATCGGGCGAAAGCGGCATCAGGGGGCTGATGTTCGGCGACCCCTACGTCTACGCAGCGTTTTCCAACAGGTTGATGCGCTTTGACAGCGAAGGTGTTGCAACGACGGTCGGCACCCTCAACGGCTCCGATTGGGTCTGCTTCGCGCAGAACAACCGCACGCCGACTCCTGACCGTGTCGTGGTGACCGAGGACAGCGTCTACGTCGTCACGGAGACGAGCGTCATAGAGTTGGTGGACGGCGACCTGCCGCAGCCGGGTTCGGTGACCTTCCTGGATGGCTATTTCTTCTTCACCATCGCGGATGGCCGGTGCTTCGCGTCGGGCATCAACGACACGACGGTCAACGGCAACGACTACACCCGAGCCGAGGCGAAGACCGGGGGATTGATCCGGGGCGTTGCGTTTGGGCGCGAGCTGTATCTCTGCGGCCCTAACTGCATTGAGGTATGGGCCAACACTGGCAACGCGACAGGCTTTCCGCTCTCGCGCGCCGCGGTCATCTCTCGTGGCTTGGCCGGGCGTAAGGCTATCGCCGGCTTCGAGGACGGCTTCTCGGCCGCGCTGTTGTGGGTGTCGGATGACAACGCCGTCCACCAGCTTTCCGGCTACTCCACGGTCAAGGTGTCGACGCCGGAGCTTGATCGCCTGATCGAGGGCACGGCGAACAAGGACCAGCTAGAGGCCAGCGTTTTCGTCGTCGCGGGGCATCCGTGCTGGCGCATCACAGGGCCAAATTTCACGTGGGTCTACGACCTCATCACGAAGTGTTGGCACGAACGCGCCTCCTACCTGTCGCCGATCTGGCGCATTGGCGGCAACAGCATTCGCGCCTTCGGCAAGTGGCTCACCGGCGATCGGCTGTCCGGCAACATCCTGGAAATCACCGAGGCCGTCTATCGCGAGGCCGGACAGCCCTTGGTCTGGCAAGTCGAGTCCTTCGCGATGGGCGACTTCCCGGCTCGTTTCAAGGTGCCTCGGGCCGAGTTCAACTTCGTCCGCGGCACCGGTATCGCGAACGGCGAAGACCCGATCGAGCGCCAGCCGCAGGTCGCGATTTCGTGGACGGATGACGGTGGCGACACCTACACGACGCCGCTTCTCCGTGAGCTTGGCGCGCAGCAGATCCAGAAGTATCCGGTCGCGGTGAATGGCTGCGGCACGACGAACACCATTGGCCGGCGCTGGCGCCTGGCGGTGGCCGACCCGGTCTATGTGGGCCTGATCAGCGCCGATATGAGTGTGGTCCAGTGAGCCGGTCCTGGCCGACGCTGCCGCCACTGCCGAACCCGTTGACGCCGGTACTGGACGCTGCCTCCGGCACGCTGTCGCGGGATTGGTATCTGTACTGGACGGCTGCCGACAAGATCCTGCGCGGCACGACGAGCCTCGCCCTCAACGACATTGCGGACATCGACGCAGCATCGCCTTCGGACGGCGACGTGCTGACGTTCGTTGCCGCCGACAGCAAGTGGAAAGGCGTCTGACATGGGCCTCCTTGATTTGTTCTCCGACAAGAACGAGGAAGAAGCCGCCAAGGCTCTCAAGAAGGGCTACGAGACAGCGAAGACCGACGCCTACGGCCAGATCGATGCGGGCCTTGCGGGCGCCAATGCGGACTACGCTTCCGCCCTCGGGCTCTATGGCGGCCTGTCGGACACCTACAATCGCGGCTCGACGATGTACGCCAATGCCCTCGGCCTGAACGGGGCGGACGGCAACGCGGCGGCAGTGGGCGCCTATCAAGCCGGTCCTGGCTATCAGTGGGCAACAGACCAGGCCATCCAAGGGCTGGAGAGACGTGCTGCAGCCCAGGGGCGCCTTGGTTCAGGGCAGACTGGCCTGGACACGCTGTCTGCCGTCTACGGCCTCGCCAATCAGGATTACGGCTCGTGGCTTGATCGCCTCAGCGGGTACGACAGCAAGGCGCTCGGCGCTGCTGACAGCCAGGCGGGCATCTACGGCGCAAAGGCCGGCATGGGCTACGACGCCGGCACGACGAAGGCCGGTTACGGCTGGAACGCTGCCACGGGCGCTGCTGGGGCGCAGGCTGACTTCCTGAAGGGCAAGGACCAGACCGGCGCGAACATCATCGGCGCGGCGTTGGGCGCGGGTAAGTCGCTGCTCGGCGGATTTGGCGGAACGGGAGGCATGTACTGATGGCCGACTATTCCCGCCAACTCTTCGACATGTTCGGCTCGTTCGGCGACACCGCGCGCGACAACCGCCTCGAAGCGCGCCGGAACATGGAAGACGACCGCAATTATGCTCACACGCTCGAGCGGTTCCAGTTTGCGAAGGACACGGATCAACGCGATTTCAACTACCGCGGCGAGCGCGATCGGATCGGCGATAGCCAGTGGGAACGCGGGTTCGGCCTCCAGGAGCGTGAGTTCGGGGCGAACAACGCCTACCGCAACCGCTCGCTTGCTCTTCAGGAGCGCGCTGCGAACCGCCGAGACATTCAACCGCTCGTGAACTCCAAGGCTGGCATCTACGACCCGAACACGAGGGAGTGGATCCAGCCGCCAGCTGCCTCCGGTCCTAATGGCTCAGTCAGCCTCGACAACGAGAGTTTCGACAATATCTCGGGAGTTCGAAAAGAGGTTCAGGCTCTGCCGTCCTACAAGAACTTTGCCCAGGCATTGCCGATCTATCGGTCTATGATTGAGACAGCCGGCCGCGACAGCAAGGCCTCCGACCTCAACCTCGTTTACGGCCTCGGCAAGATCATGGACCCGACTTCCGTCGTCCGTGAGGGCGAAATGGTCATGGTCAACAAGACCTCGTCCCTACCAGACTGGCTCCGCGGCGCGATCAACCAGTTGAATGGCGGCGCCACTCTGAGCCCTGCCACCCGGAACGCGCTGCTCCAAGAAGCGCAGGGGCGCATCCAGGGCTACAAGACTGCCTTTGACCAAGATGCCAGTCAGTACCAAGGCATCGCGCAGCGATACAACATCAACCAGGACGATATCATCCCGAACTTTGGTGACGTTCCGAAATGGGCCGGCATGCCGGGTCAGCAGGGCGGCGACTGGAACGATGTCGGCGGCGGCATAAAGATGCGGCAGGTGAAGTGATGGGCGTCTTCGAATTCCAGACCGAGGACGGCCGGGCTTTCGAGGTCGAGGCTCCGGACGCCCAGACTGCCATCGACGCCTTTCGCAAGAACGTCCCGCAGGCACAGGCCAAGCCGAGCACGGCCGAATCCGCCATTCGCGGCATGGGTGATATGGCGTATCTCGGTTTCGGTGACGAGGCGACCGCCGGCATCAAGACCGGCTTCGGCCTGCTAGGGGACTACGGTGCCGAGCTTCAGGCGCAGCGCCAGGCGAAGGCGGCGGCCGAGGAAGCACACCCCTACGCGTTCATGGCGGGGCAGGTGGCCGGCGCAATTCCAGCTTCCGTGCTCCCGATTGGCGCGGCTGCGCGAGGCACCAGCCTGCTAGGGCAGGCCGCGCGTGGCGCTGTCGGCGGTGCGATGCAGGGTGGAGCCTATGGCTTCGGCTCTGGCGAGGGTGGCGTTGAGGGCCGCCTTGACGAAGGGATGAAGGGGGCCGGCATCGGCCTTGTCGCGGGCGCTGCCGCCCCGGCTGTTGGCCGCTTGGCTGGCGCTGGCATCAGCAAGGCCATGGGGCGTGGCGGTGACAAGGCCACGCAGCAGGTGGCCCGCGCGCTAGAGGCCGATGGTGTCTCGCCGCAGGCCATGGCGAACATGGCGCCGGATGAGATGATTGCGGATCTCGGTCCGAACCTTCAACAGATGGCGTCGGTGCAGGCCGCAACGCCAGGACCCGGCCGGCAGGTCGTGCGGGAGGCGATGACGGCTCGGCAGGCAGGTGCCGGTCAGCGCACGCAGGATGCAGTTGATCAGGCGCTGGGCCCGCGCACCAATATCGTCCAGTCGGCAGACCAGATCTCGGCCGACCGTGCAGCCGCCGCGGCGCCGCTCTACCAGCAGGCATACGCCACGCCGATCCAAGTCACGCAACCGATACTCGACATTCTCGATACGCCGACCGGGCGTGCCGCGTTCGCGAAGGCGAAGCGCCTGGCGGCCGACGAGCGCGCACCGATCGACCCGGCGAACCTCGACACGCGGGCGCTGGACTATCTCAAGCGTGGGCTCGATGACGTTGCGGGCGCCCTCGCGAAGGGCGGCCGACGCGAGCAGCTTCGCGCGGTCAATGACATGCGGACGACGCTGCTCGGCGAGATGGACCAGATGAACCCGGCCTATGCGCAGGCGCGTGCCGCCTATGCAGGTCCATCGGGCGTTCTCGACGCCATGGACGCCGGCAAGAGCGTGTTCCAGCGCTCCCTGAGCCCCGACGAGCTGCGCAAGGAGATTGCCGCGCTCGGTCAGGCGGAGCGCTCAGCCTTCCAGGAGGGCGCCCGCTCCCAGATAGAGGAGATCATGGCGACGGCCCGCAACGATGCCGGCGCGGCTATCCGCGAACTGGCCGAGAAGGGCTGGAACAGAGAGAAGCTTCGGATCATCGTCGGGAGCAAGGCCGAGGACCTGATCGGCGCGCTTGAGAAGGAAAAGCGCTACGCCGGGACGGCAAACCGGACGCTCAACAATTCCGAAACCGCGCCTCGCGTGGCCGGCATGGCCGATATGGCCCGGCAGGCGGGCGGCTTCCGCGAGGCATATAAGAACGCCGGCCTGATGGGCGTTTTGCGCGCTGGCGGCGTGAAGGCGGTGGAAAGCCTGCTGAAAGGCGCCGACGACGAGCAGATGCGAGCGATCGGGGAGCAGATTGCTCGCCAGTTGACCGCGACGGGCTCGAACCGCACAGCCGTTCTCGCTGCGCTCCAGCGCGTTCAGCGTTCCAATACCAAGAACAAGGCGGTCGCAGACAAGGCCGGCTATCTCCTGTCGCTGACGGCCAATGCTGGCGGCCAGACGGCCGGTCAGCAGGTCGCCCCGCGTGCGCCGCTACAAGTCGACGTCACCCGACCGGCCAATTTTGCCGATGTGCTTAAGTCTCGGTGAGCCGTAGCGCTCGCAGAGCAGCCAGCCCACAGCGAGACCAAACCCCAATCCGGCCAGGCCGTAGACGGCCTTGATTGGCAACCGATCTACACCCCAGTTCAACACCCACACAATGCCGATCATCACGACAGCCGTCGTGAGCGTGGCGAGGACTTTCCCTAGCGGAGAAAGGTGATCGAACATGAGCCCCGACGAGATGATCCGGTTTGAGTGCCTTAAGCTTGTGCTGGCGGCCTACGTCCTGCCAGAGGAAGCGGTGGCCGCCGCGCAGAAACTATATGACTTTATGATCCACGGCGCCACGCCAGCGTTAGATAGCCATCTGGCTGCGGCGAACATCGCCAATCTTCACCGCGGCAACGACACGGTGCATTGAGGTGGCTGTTACGGCGCGCCGGGAGTTGGGGCTGGGTCCACTCGGATTCCGACAATCATGTCGGTGTACCGAGCTCTTGCATTCTCTAGAAGCGCGTCTTTCCGCTCTGGCGGGGCAGACGAGTAGTTCGTTGCAGCCAGATTCTGAAGACCAGTCTCGAGCAGGCCAGCTAGAAATGCACGAGGGTCCGGCTTTTCCAGCGCGATAATACGTAGGGTCTGCATCGTCAGCATGTTCAGCGCGGCGAATTCAGCCAGGACATTGTCCAGCACTTCTTCCATCTAGCCCTCCCCAGGTTGCGCAAGAGCATGACGCAACGTCCGGCCTAAGTCGATAGGCCGCTCTCACCCTTCCGCAAAGTCATCAGGCCGTCCTTCTGGGCGGCCTTTTCTATTTGAGGTGCCTGCATGGCCGGTCTCTGGAACTTGTCGCTCACGCAGCGGATCGACATGAACGGCAAGCCCTACCCAGGCGCGAGGGCGTTCTTCTACGAGGCCGAGACGACAACGCCTCTCATCACCTACCAGAACTACGACCTGTCGGTGACGCATCCTAACCCGGTCACGGCAGACGGGTACGGCATGTTCCCGGCGGTCTATCTGGACGAAGCGGCCGAGTTCTACCGCGTCCGAGTGACGACGGCGGGCGGCGTGATTCTGTTCGATCAGACGACGCTTCCGATCATTGGCCCATCCGGTGGCGGCGGAGGTGGCGGGGGCGGCGGCACGCCGGTGGACCCCAATGCTCTCTGGCAGACGGGCGACATCAAGGCTCGCTATGCGACGGGCGTGCATCCTGGTTGGGAGCGCTGCAACGGGCGCACCATCGGCGACGCGACGTCCGGCGCCACCGGCCGCGCCAACGCGGACACGCAAGCACTATTCGAGTTCCTGTGGGGCGCCGTCCCGAACACGATCCTGGCAGTCAATGGCGGGCGTGGCGCGTCGGCTGCGGCTGACTACGCGGCGCACAAGACAATCCAGCTGCCTGACTTCCGCGGCCGTGCGGTGTTCGGCCTCGACGACATGGGCACGAGCGCGGCGGGTCGGCTTCTCTCGGCCCTCGTCGTAACCGGCTCGCCGACGCAGCTCGGATCGTCCGGCGGTGACGATCAGCACGTACTGGTGACGAACGAAATCCCGGTGATCACCCCGGCCGGCACGATCAGCGCCATCCCGCCGCACACGCACGGCATCTCGGGCAATGGCGGCCCGCTGTCGCGAGGCTCGGCAGAGGGCGGAAGCCGCGACACGCAGCTCATGCAGCCGTCCGGCTCGAACCAGTCTCCGGTGATCAACACCGGCTCGGCTGGCGGCGTAACGCCGACCTTCTCGGGCACGTCCTTCGGCGGCGGCGCGGCGCACAACAACATGCCGCCCTTCGGCCTGACCTCCGTTTACATCAAGCTCTAGGAGGCGCGCAGATGCTTCTCGCCACTCTCCCGCCGCAGTCCAATCGCGCCGACTGGATCGAGGCCATCGAGTTCACGGACGATGACGATGGCGACCTGATCGACCTGACGGGCTGCTCGATCATCATCACGGTCAAGGACGAAGACGGCTGCCAGGTGTTGAACGCCTCGACCGATGACGGCTCGGTGGTCATCGTCTCAACCGGCATCGCCGAATTCACCTTCTCCCGCGCGAACATGACCAACCTCAGGGCCGACACGTACGAGGTCGGCGGCACGCTCTCTCGCGATGGCGAGACGATGCAGTTCCTTATCGGCCAGATCCCGGTTGTTGACGGGGTGGTGAACAGATGAGCATCGGAAGCACCTCACTCCCTTATCTCCGCGTCCGGGCCGTCTCGCGTTTCCCCGCCGTCGTGCAGGGCACCAACGGCACGAAGGTCGTCAAGGAGAACGGCGTCTATACCATCGGGCCGTCTACCGGCGACCTGATGGAAGTCGCGTCCGTCACGGATGGCACCTTCGTCCAGATCTGGGACGAGGACGCGGACTCCTACGCGCGCATTCCGTCGTCGGCCTTCGTGGGCGGCGGTGGCGCGGTGACGAGCGTCAACGGCAAGACGGGTGCTGTCGTGCTCGCGCCGAGTGACATCGCTGGCTTCGCGACTGTCGCGACGACAGGCGACTACAACGACCTGATCAACAAGCCCGCAGTCGGGACCGGCGACATGGAGGCCTCGGTCTACGATCCCACAGGGGTCGAGGACGACGCTTTCTCTATGGGCAACATGGCCGAAACCACCTCAGCCAAGGTGTTCAGCGGCACCGAGCGGACCAAACTCGCCGGGGTCGCGTCTGGCGCCACTGCGAACTCGCCGGATGCGACGCTGTTGGCGCGCGCCAACCACACGGGTACCCAGTCTGCCGACACGCTGACGGACGGCACGACCAACAAGGCGTTCCTGGCGACCGAGCGGACGAAGCTGGCTGGCATCGCAACAGGCGCGACCGCGAACACCGGCACCGTGACGTCGGTTGCGATGACGGTCCCGACCGGCCTTTCGATCTCCGGCTCGGCCATCACCACGAGTGGCACGCTCGGCCTGACCTGGACGAGCGGGTATCAGGGCTACACCACCACGGAAGCTAGCAAGCTTTCGGGGATCGCGTCCGGCGCGACGGCGAACGACACCGACGCCAATCTCAAGAACCGCGCGAACCATACCGGGACGCAAGCGGCGAGCACCATCACCGGGCTCGCAACCGTGGCGACGACGGGCGCCTATAGCAACCTGTCGGGCCTGCCGACGCTGGGCACTATCGCGGCCCTGAGCTACCCAGGTGGCACCACCACCTTCCTGCGCGCGGACGGCACGTTCGCCACGCCTCCGGGCGGCGGCGGTGGCGGCGGAGACATGTACGCGGCCGTCTATGACCCGAACGGCGTCGCGGACGACGCCTTCGACATGGACAACATGGCCGAGGGTACGACGGCCAAGATCTTCACGGCGACTGAGCGCTCGAAGCTCTCCGGCATCGAGGCCGGGGCCGACGTCACGGATGCCACCAACGTCGCGGCTGCCGGCGCCTTTATGAAGGCCGCGGACAACTCCGATGCCATCACGGCAGGCACAACGAACCTGTTCATGACGCCGACCGAGAGGTCGAAGCTGTCGGGTGTGGCAACCGGGGCGACGGCGAACACAGGCACGGTTACATCCGTGGCGCTGGCGGTCCCAACCGGCCTGTCGATCTCTGGAAGCCCGATCACGACCTCGGGCACGCTGACGGTCTCCTACGCTGCGGGCTATCAGGGCTATACCAGCACCGAGGCGACCAAACTCAGCGGCATCGCAACAGGCGCGACCGCGAATACCGGCACCGTCACGAGCGTGGCGGCCTCCGTCCCGACTGGCCTTAGCATCTCTGGCTCGCCTATAACGACAAGCGGCACGCTCGCCTTCACATGGACGGCCGGCTACCAGGGCTACACGACGACCGAGGCGAGCAAGCTGTCTGGCATCGCCAGCGGGGCAACGGCAAACTCGTCGGATGCCACGCTGCTCAATCGAGCGAACCATACCGGGTCGCAGGCTGTGGGCACGATCACAGGGCTCGGTAGCTCCGCGACGGTCAATATCGCGTCCGCCGCCGAATTCCGCGCGCTGACAGCCAGCCGAATGGTGAGCACGGACAGCATCTCCGGCGGCATGGCCGAGGTCACGCTGACCGACGCGACCACTATCGCGTGGGACATGTCGACGGGTGTCGATTTCGTTGTCACGCTCGGCGGCAACCGAACCCTCGGCAACCCCACTAACACGACGGTCGGTAGTCGCGGGCGTATCCGCGTGGTCCAAGGCTCGCCAGGCAACAGGACGCTGGCTCTCTCATCGAACCTCAAGACCGCAGGCGGCGCGGGTATCACCCTGTCAACAGCATCTGGCGCCGTCGACTACCTCGATTACGACGTCGTCTCTTCGACCAACATCCGCATCGCACTTTCGAAGGCTTGGGCATGATTCCTGGGTTCATGAGCAGCATGTTCGTTGGAGCTAGTTCGTACGACGAACCCGGCTCCGTCATTTTCACAGCCACTGGAGCATGGTCATTCGTCGTGCCGAATTTCTCAACAGCATTGGTGGTAGAGATAGTCGGGGGCGGAGCAGGCGGCGGCGGTGCAGGCAACAGCGGCGGCACTTTCGGTGGAGCGGGTGGCGCCACGACGTGTACCACCCTGTCGATGACAGCGGCCGGCGGAAGCGGTGGCGCGGGTGCTTCAGGCAGCAACAACGCCGGCGGATCGGGCGGCAACGCCTCTGGAGGAGATGTAAACACGTCGGGAAATTCCGGCAGTAACGGCACCACAACATTGAGCGGCAAGGGCGGCGATGCGCCCAATGGCGG
Organism: Pseudomonadota bacterium; assembly: GCA_023391905.1. Taxonomy (GTDB): domain Bacteria; phylum Pseudomonadota; class Alphaproteobacteria; order Rhizobiales; family Kaistiaceae; genus Kaistia. The sequence goes on from JAEWAD010000346.1 coordinate 25,872, forward strand.
CTCGGGTGGGGCGGGCGTCGGTGGTACCAACGTAAGGGGGCCTGACGGTGACGCTCCGGGCGGAGGCGGGGCTGGCGGCAAGGGTAATCCCAACTCCGGGGGCGGTGGCGGCTCCGGAGCGTTCAGCAGAAAGAGTGTAGCCCAGGGGGCGCTATCGCCCGGGGCGTCTCTGGCGGGGAACATCGGTAGCGGTGGGGCCGGCTATTCCGGTTCGGCTGCTAGAGGCGGCGACGGGGCAAGGGGCGAGGTGAGAGTTTCTTGGACATGATGACCTCGCTATACTTCCAAGACCTCATCCGCTGGAACGGCGAGCGCGTAAACAGTGTTCGCCTGCCTGCCAACGCTGCAACGGCGTGGTCTGACGCCGAGCTTGCTGCAATCGGGCTCTACCGCGCCTATCCGCCTGCCGAGATCCCAGAAGGCAAGCAGCCGAGCGCAGCCGTCGAGTGGGACGGCGAGGGTGTGCGCTACGTCCTCGAAGACATCCCGCCGCCACCGCGTAGGCGCGTTGACAAGTGGCTGATCATCGAGCGTGTGAATGCTGCCGGCAAGGCAGCCGAAGCTGACGCTCTGCTCAACATGCCCGGCAACGAGTTTGCCAAGTTCCGTTGGCTCGCCCCGGTCGAGAGCGTCTATTTCGACGACGCGGACACTGTGGCGATGATCGTGGCCTTGGGCCTCGACCCTGACGAAATTCTGGCTCCCTAGCCCCAAGGACACCCCACATGGCGCAGTTCCGATCCTCCTCGCGGGGCGTTTCCGTTCGCGTGGTTCCAAAGATGCCGGCCACGATCGAGGGGGCTGACGGCTTCGAGGTGATCAAGTCGGCGGGCAGGTTCACCTTCCGCCCGAACCTGACGCTTCTTCCCATCTCGGCCGACGTCGACAACGCGAATGCCTATGTCTGGATGGGCGACATCACGACGAGCCAGTTCTGGCGGGTGTCGCTGCAGGATCTGAAGGGCAGCGGGCCGCAGGGTGACGCGGGCTGGTCACCCGTCTTCGCCGTTGTCACGGACGGGACGCGGCGTGTCCTGCAGGTGCCGGATTGGGTTGGCGGGGAGGGGGCCAAGCCCACAACGGGGCTCTATGTCGGCGCAACCGGCCTGACGGCGACCCTTGCCAGCGCGGTTGACATTCGCGGCTCTGCTGGCGCCGGTTCGGGCGACATGCTCGCGGCCAACAACCTCTCCGACCTCACCAACAAGCCAACGGCCCGAACGAACCTCGGCCTCGGCACACTGGCCACGCTTTCGAGCGTCAACAATGGCAACTGGTCTGGAACGGCGCTTTCCATCGCCAACGGTGGCACTGGCGCCACGTCCGCGGCGGGCGGGCGTGCGGCGCTCAGCCTCGTGCCTGGCACCGACGTCTTGGCTTACGACTCGGACCTCGCCAGCATCACCGCCGCCGGGCGGGCCATGGTCACGGCAGCCAGCGCTGCTGCACAGCGCGCCCTCGTCGAGGCGGAAAAGCTTGGCGAGCGCGCCGGCGTAAACAGACAAGACGGAACCTCTTACACCCTCGTCCTAGGCGACAAGGGCAAGCTCATCGAAATGAACAACGCCTCAGCGAACACGCTGACCGTTCCGCCCAACGCCTCGGTCGCGTTCCCCGTCAACTCGTGGGTGGACATCGCGCAGTTCGGCGCCGGGCAGACGACAATTGCGGCCGGTTCGGGCGTTACGATCCGCTCTAGCGGCGGCAAGCTCAAGCTAACGGGCCAGTATTCCGGTGCCACGCTAATCAAGCGCGGCACGAACGAATGGCTCCTGATCGGAGACATCGCCACATGAGCCTCGGCGTGGGGACGTTCGCGGCGTCGGGCAATACGTCTATGATCGACCCGTCGTTCACCTATGGTGGGCAGGCCGCCAACTCAGGTTCTGGCACGAGCTTCAGCTTCAACCTCAATAATCTGGGGGATGACTACCCCAGCCGATATGTTGTGTTCGCGGTGAGATGGGCGAGAGCCGGCACAATCAATCCGCCAAGCTCAGTGTCAGCCACCCTTGGTGGGGCGCCGGCTACACTCATCTCCGCGGCGCCTTCTGCCAGCTTCACGCAGGCCCTGTTCATCGCCCTCCGGCCGACAGGAACGAGCGCCACAGCCGTGATCACGCTTGGCGTCACAGTGACGACTTGCATCGCGGCTTGGGCCATCCTGAAGGACCTGGAGAGCGCGACCCCGACCCAGCATGATCGCGCATCGGGCACCAACACCACGCAGGTCAACGTCGCCATCCCCGACAAGGGAATCGTGTTCGCCTACTGGGCGGCTGGCTACGGCGTAAGCCCGAACGCGACCAACTGGTCGACGCCAATGGTGGTCGCGATGAATCAGAACGTTCTGACACAGAGCCGCCATTCCTTAGCCTATCGCGTTGCCTCGAGCGGCGCCGTCGCGAGTTACAGCGTGGTCAACACGTTCAACTATTCCAGCACGCAACTCAGCGTCGCCGTCTTCCGCTGACGTAGCCCCACCTCCCCACATCTCCCGGAGATAAGACATGCTCGTGCCGAACTGGCGCGGGGAGCGATCCCATGCGCGGTAATCTCGACAAGTGCCTCCGCCTGATCTTCGGCTCGGAAGGCGGCTATGTGAACCATCCCAGAGACCCGGGGGGCGCCACCAAGTACGGCATCACGGCCTCGACGCTCGGCGCCTGGCGCAAGCTTGGCCGGGCTGCGACGCCTGCCGAGGTGAAGAACCTCCAACTGGCCGAGGCCGCCAGCATCCTCGAGGGGCAATACGCCCGCTCGATCCGATTCGACGACCTGCCGCTCGGCATCGACTATGCCGTGCTGGATTTCGCCGTGAACTCCGGGCCGGGCCAAGCTGCGAAGACGTTGCAGCGGGTGCTTGGCGTGGCTCCGGACGGCATCATCGGCGAGCGGACGCTTCAGGCCATCCTGAAGGCGGACACAGAGGATTTGGTTCATGCCTACCTCAATGCGCGCCTAGCTTTCCTGAAGCGCCTCAAGACGTGGCCCACCTTCGGCAAGGGCTGGGGTCGCCGGGTCGAGGAAGTGCGCGATGGCTCGCTCCGCATGGCGAAGGGCAGGGCTGCATTCACCCCGGCGCCGGAAGGCACGGAGAAGGCGAATCCGGCCGACACGAAGGCAACGGCGACCGAAGGCGGCAAGGGCTCGATCATCGCGACCATCGGCGTCGCGACAACGACGGTCACGGCCACCACGGACAAGCTGGCCCCGCTGGCTGGCGGCGGCAACAAGCTGATCGACTACGCCTTCGCCGGGCTGACGGTTGTCGGTGTCCTCCTGTCGGTTGTCGGTGTCGTTCTCGTCGCCCGCAGCCAGCTTCGAGCGCTCCGCAGCGGGGCGCCGGTATGATCGCGTGGTTCCTTGGCACACGACTAGGGCGGTACGTCTCTGTCGGGCTGGCTATCGCCGCCGCCGCGGCGCTCGCTGCCCTCAAGCTCATCTCGACTGGCCGGCAGCAGGAACGCGCCCGCCAGGCGACAGACACAATCGAAGCCATGAAGGCCCGGAGAACCAGCGATGAAAAGGTTGATGGCCTTGGGCCTGATGCTGTGCGCGGCGAGCTTGACCGCTGGATGCGTGACGGCCCGCGGTAGCTTCTGCGACACGTCCAGCCCGATCCGGCCTTCGGTCGAGGACCGGCTTACGGAGGGGACGGCGCGCCAGATCCTCAAGCACAACAATTTCGGAAAGCAGGCTTGTGGGTGGCGACCCTAGGCGTATTTCCAGTTCTTCCCGGCCTTAATCCCAACAACAAGTGAAGGGCTGACGCCGTACTCCGCAGCAATCGCCTTCGAGGGCCTCGGGTCGAGCCTGATCGATCTCGCGGCTGCGGTTGTCAACTTCGACAGAGGGTGAGATTCCGAATGCACCGGGGTGTTCGTCCCGCCTCTCCCCTTCGCTGCCATGTCCGCCGAGTTTTCGGCCTTTGTCCCGAGCCATAGGTGTTCATGGTTGACGCAAGAGGTGTTGTCGCAGGCATGGCAAACAACCAGAGTGACGTCGTCAATCCGGCCGTTATGGTATTCGAATGCCATCCGATGGGCGCGGTACTTCTTTTTGTTTGCCTGAAAAATCCCGTAACCAAGCTTGTTCTTTGTCGCGGGCCACTCGATGCAGTCTCCGTTCTTCGTCGCCCGGGCCATTACTTCAAGAAATGCGGCTACCTCGTCTCTACGAGGCATATCCCTAGAGTGAGCCGCCGAGCAGGCGACGGAGCACAAAAAGCTTGATTTCTCCCGTCCTGCCCAAGGGTGAAATCCCACCCCACAAACCGAACAGTGGAGAGTGACCGAGGTGTTTCGTTTTGCGCTCATGTTGAATCCTAGCTCGCTCTTCGCCCGAACACAACAAGTTGGTGCCGCGGCGTGCGGCTGGATGCCCAAGCCATGACAACCACCGAGAAAATAGTCGAGAGCACTACGCTCCTCGCCATCTCCCGCCTCGCGATGGTGGCGACGCCGGTCCTGATGTCCATCGCCGGCGCGCTCTTCTGGATCTGGATCACCGCGATCCAGGCCGATGCTCGAGCGGCGGTAGACATCACTGCGGACCTCAAGCCGCGCGTCGCCGCTCTCGAAGGGACGCAGATCCGCACGCAGGATCAGCTGATCTCCCAGCTCTCGGAAATCAATCGAAGCCTCGTCGAGCAGGGCAAGCAGATCGCCGCCCTCACGGCGACCATCGAAGCGCTGAAGCAGCGCGGCCCGTAACCCCTCCCCACATCGATAGGAGCACTGCCATGCGCATGCTGATTGCAGCTGCGGCGATGATTGTTGCTGGCTGCGTGCCAGCGCTCGCCGAGGATACGACGTGCGGGCAGGGGCGTGCTGCCTCGCTCGAAGAGGCGAAGGTGGTGGCCGCGTCCATTAAGGGCGAGGTGATCGAGATCAACGACGCCGTTCTCGCGCAGAAGACGGCGGATCAGATCTTCGCTGCCCTCGGGCGGGAATCGCGCTCTGTCGCGTCGATCATCATTCTCCGCGCGCCGGGTGGCGTCGCAATGGCGGGCATGTTTGGGCCGGATGAGTGCTTCGTGGTCGGCGTCAGGATGCCGGTCCAGATGCTGATCGAAATGGTGGGGCGTTCTGCCTGATGCCAGCACCACCAATGGATGAAGAAACGCTCCTCCGAGCGGTCGCACTCAGACGTGAGCATGAAACGACGGCAGACGCTGCTAGGGCGGCCGGCGTTCCGAGGACCACCTTCCGGCACTGGTTGGAGAGGGCGGCCGAGCGAGGTCTGTCCGGCTACGACCCGGTCATGCCCGGTTTCGCCGTCAAGACGGTCTCTAGCCGATCGGCCGATGGCGCTTGGGTCAAGCAGGTCAAGGCGCCTGGCCCTGAGTTTGAGGTGCCGTCCGGCCACGTCGTGAAGGGCGTCTCGGCGCTAGTGGACGGCGACGGCCGCACGCTGCAGCGATGGGTGAAGACCCGCGAGGAATCCGTCAGCGAGGGCCTGGTCGACGCACTAAAGTCCGTCTTCGATGGGTACGAGGGCAGGGCGCCGCTGGCTCCTGCGCCAGAGCGGACAGACGCCGACCTCCTGAGTGTCTACCCCATCGCCGACCATCACCTCGGGCTGATGTCATGGGCGCGCGAGACTGGCGAGAACTACGACCTGGGCATCGGCGCGGATCGGCTCCGGGCGTGCATGGCGCGCGTCGTGGCGCAGTCCCCGCCGAGCCGGCAGGCGATCATTCTCAACCTCGGCGACTATTACCACGCCGACGACAGCCGGAACGTGACGCCGCGGTCTGGGCATATCCTCGACGTCGATGGCCGCTACTTCAAGGTGCTCTCAACGGGCGTCCAGCTCATGATGGACTGCATCGACCTGGCGTTGCAGAAGCACGAGACGGTGCTGGTGCGGAACCTGCCGGGGAACCATGACCCGCACGCCAGCGTGGCGCTGACGGTGGCCCTCGGCGCGTTCTACGCTCGAGAGCCCCGCGTCACGATCGACATGGATCCGTCCGAGTTCTTCTACCACCGGTTCGGCTCCACGCTCATCGGCGCGCACCATGGCCACAAGGCGAAGGCCGAGGAACTGGTCATGAGCATGGCGACCCGTCGTCGCGAGGACTGGGGCGCCACGCGCTTCCATGTCCACTACAGCGGCCATATCCACCACTTCACTGGCAAGGAGGTGGCCGGCGTCCGCTGCGAGAGCTTCCAGACCCTCGCGGCGAAGGACGCGCACAGCCACTCGAATTCGTATGACAGCGGCCAGTCGTTGCAGTCGATCACCCATCACAGGACGGACGGCGAGGCGGGGCGTCACCGCGTCAACCTCGCTCCGGCGTTAGCAGCATGAAAGCTCGCATCGAATTCCGCCGCGGCGTCGCGATCCTCCACTCTGACGGCCCATGGCAAGAGCTGACAGAGTACGAATTCCTCGACCTGTTCGCGGGGTTCTGCGACGTGAAGAAGGCCTTCATCATGTGGCAGAAGTTCCCGCCGGCAACGGATCTCTCCGAGGTTGAGTTCCCCGACGAGGAGCAGCCGACAGGCCCATATGGCGAAGCGGATGACGCCGCGCTAGATTAAGGTGTAGGAGAAAGTCATGGCACCTCGCATTGAAGCCGTTTCACAATGGGCCTCTGCCTTTGGCGTGCCGGTTCTGCTCGCCCTCGCGGCGGTTGCCGTCCCCTACATGATCTCCGACGCCAGTTGGTCTGGCCGCATGGAAGAGAAGGTTACGGGCATCCAGACCGAAGCCGCTCGGGTGGAGAAGGATCTGAACTCTAAGATCGACACGGTCAACAAGGACCTCAGTGCAAAGATCGACGCGATGGATCAGCGGATCCAGTCCCGATTCGACGCGATCGACAAAACGCTGCAGTTGATCTCCGGCCGGGTTCGGGAGACCGAAACAGACCCTTTCGCCCTCATCGCCAAGGCGGGCTATGAGGTTGGCCGAGATGTGGTCGCCGGCACTGTCGATGGAACCTTGGTCCTATTCCCGAAGACCGAGGCAGTGAAGGCCACGCTTTCCAACGCTGGGTTTGAAAAGACCCAGGTTACGCCCTTCCTGGAAGGCTTCACGATGAAGGCCGCCGATCCTCCCGCCCAATAGCAGGGATTCACACGCGAATCGGCATGGGGTAGAATCGAGGGTGACGCGTGACACGGTGAAATTCTGCCTGCCGTAGAGCGATATCGGAATCACGATATCGGATCGCATTGCGGGGTTCGCTGGCAGGCCCCGCCGCGTCGATCCTATCGCTCACACTCCGGTGTGAGCCTGTTGCTGGTTCGGGTTGGCACTAACACGGCCCCGAGAAACGCTAGCAACCTTAAGCGGCTCCGAGCTCTCACCCTCGGGGCCGTTTCTTTCTCCAGAAATTTCCGAGCTCATTTCTTTCTGGCTCACCACCACCCCATCCAATGCCCGCCATACGCAACGGCCACGCCTATCGCGAGAGCGAGGCCCTTGATGATGGTGCGGATCTCGGCGGGGCGGAGGTACATGGGTGGCGGGCTCCAGACTAACGTATTGCCCTTTGGTTCAATGAACCTGCGAACCGTGAACGTAGCGTGAAACTAGGGCTTGTGAAGCCGCAAACGGCTTAGGCCAAGCCGCAGAAATCCGTCATTTCCGGCGACGCTCCTACGTTGACATCGTAGGGGTCACAGGTTCAATCCCTGTCACGCCCACCATCCTTCTTCCTCCACCCTGAAGACATTGCCAAATCGATTGCGTGGCGCAGCTGCCGCGAAAAGTCGCCTAGAGTGCTGATCGCAGGCGATGATGTCGTTCGGGGCAGGGTGACCCGCCGGACAGGGCCCGGCGGGGCTGAGCTTAGATCGGGTTGCTGAGAATCGACCCGGCGGCGATCGCCTGAAGCTGCGAGGCCTTCAGGATCGACGCCTTTTCGTAAGTCTTCTTCATTTGTAGCCCTCCATAATTTCATACGCCCATAGCTTGCTTGTTTCGGCGGTTGCAGTCGATTGCAGGCCGGCAACACTTGCTTCGAAATTTGAAGCACCTCGTCGCGGAAGTTGCGGTGGGGCTGGCCGGGATGCGCGAGAGGTCGCGCCCGGCGACCGCGCGGGAGGGCCGACCGTGCGAACCGGCCCGCCTTGGGGCGCGAACCGGCGATTGCTCCACCCGTGTCAGGGCCCGCTCGTCAGCGGCGGCACCGTCACGCCGCCCTCGAAGCCGCGCGCCGTCCAGTCATAGACCGCCGTATCCGTCCGGAAATTGCCGGCACGCGAGGTGGACAGATCAAGGATATCGACGATCACGGCCGTCCACATCACCGACAGCAGCCCGATCAGGACGCGCGCCGGCCTCTGCTTGAGCCCGAGCTGATAGCCGAGGCACGCCATGCTGAGCAGGGTCATCAGGAGCAGAAGCCAGACGATTTGTGGCGGAAGGCGCATCTGGAAGGCGAAGCGCTCGATCGTCGCGGCATCGAAGACGTCGTTGAGGGACGTCATCAGCGCGGCCGAGATCGGCCCTGGCTGCTCCCGCACCAGGCCGGACAGCTGTCCCCAGATCTCGGACTGCATCGCATTGGTGCGATCGTTGACCTCGGACAACGTGCCGGAGCCCTGTTCGGCGAGGATGAAGGACCGGCGTAGTCCGGTGTAATCCTCGAGCAGGCGGGCGATCTCGTCGCCACGGGGCGTGCCGATCGCCTTTGCCCTGAGCCAGGCCGTGCCGATGGCGTTCGCTTCGGTCAGCGTGCCCTGCCGCCGCTCGGAATAGCGTGTGTTGGCGAAGGTGAGCGTCAGCGCCAGAATGAAGGCGAGCAGCCCGAGCATGCCGCCGACGACGATGCCGACCGTTTCCGCATGCCCGTCGACGCGCTGTCGTCGGAGGCCGAGGCGAAAGCCGATCTCATGCGACAGGAACTGGGCGGCGACCAGAACCGCCCCCAGAAGGAAGACGCTGACGGCGGCGATCGAGATCAGGAATTCCATGGTGCAGGTCATCCTCGTGCTGATCGGGTCTGGAACTCGCTGTCCGGCGCTCTTTCAGCCGGCTCGGCGAGGGCGGAGGCAGGTTCGGGGCCGGGGGAGGCCCCGCTTCAGCTCGGGCTCCAGCGGTCCCGCCAGGCGGGCAGCGTGCCCGGCTGGGGAAGGGCGGTTGCCTCATAGACGGCGCGGGCGCAGGCGCGGGCGAGCGTGCGCACCACGGCGTCGCCGATCAGCGCCAGGTCGAACACCGGGTCGGCGAGCGGCTTGCGACCCGTGGCGGCGGCGAAGATCGTGTCGCCGTCGAGCGGCGTGTGCACCGGCCAGATGGCGTGGGCGTAGCCGTCATGCGCCATCACCGCGAGGCGCTTGCACTGCGCCTTGGTCAGCACGGCATCGGTCGCGACGACGGCGATGGTCGTGTTGGCGCCGGGCGGCAGGCCCTTCAGCGGCGGCCGCTCGGGAAGCGCGGGCAGGGGATGCGGCAGCCCGCGCCCGCCGAACTCTTCCGCCTGCTCGAACGGGGCCGCCCAGAAATGCCCACGGTCGCCGAGATGGGTGCTGCCGCAGGCGTTGACGGCGACGAGCGCGCGGACGGTGTGGCCGGAGGCGGCGACCATCGAGGCCGAGCCGAGCCCGCCCTTCAGGTCGACGGTGGTGGCGCCGGTGCCGGCACCGGCGGTG
>JAEWAD010000385.1 GCA_023391905.1 Pseudomonadota bacterium
AGATGTGTATAATATACAGGACCACGATCGTATGCACGACCCGGGGCGGCAGAGGCGCAGGCTTCTCTTCCGAACAACCCGCTAGACCGAGCCCCCCGGCCAGCAGAAAAGCGGCCAGAACCTTGGCACCCCGACGACCCCGCATTGGCATTCCACCCCGAATCCTTCCAGAAGCGGGGGGATCATGCCATTCCCCAGAGGAATCGCCAGTCGTTTCTCGACACTAAACGTCAAGAAACGACGCGATGAACTTCTCCGGCGCCGTTTTTTTATTCGGCGGCTACGTCCAGCTGGAAAGCGCCATCGTCGCCGGGACGACCGACACTCACATAGCGGAATCCCTCCCGAACAACGTCGTCCCGCCGATAGATGTTGCGGAGATCGACCAGCAGCGGCGTCCGCATGACGCTGTGCAGCCGCTTCAGGTCGAGCGCCCGGAACGTGTTCCATTCCGTGACGATGACGAGCGCGTCCGCATCGGCCGCCGCAGCATAGGCGTCGGTGGCATAGGTGACGTCGCTGAGCAGCTGGCGCGCGGGCTCCATGCCCTCGGGGTCATAGGCCGCGATGGTCGCGCCGGCGTCCTGCAGCGCCTGGATGATCGACAGCGACGGCGCCTCGCGCATGTCGTCGGTGTTCGGCTTGAAGGTCAGGCCCAGCACCGCGACCTTCTTGCCGCGGATGTCGCCGTCGCTGGCCTGGATCACCTTGCGGGCCATGGCGCGCTTGCGCTGGTCATTGATCGAGACGGTCGTCTCGATCAGCCGCAGCGGCGTGCCGTTGTCCTGCGCCGTCTTGACGAGGGCCAGCGTATCCTTGGGGAAGCACGAGCCGCCATAGCCGGGGCCGGCATGCAGGAACTTCGAGCCGATGCGATTGTCGAGGCCGATGCCGCGCGACACCGCCTGCACGTCGGCGCCGACACTCTCGCAGAGATCCGCCATCTCGTTGATGAAGGTGATCTTCATCGCGAGGAAGGCGTTGGCGGCGTACTTGATCAGCTCGGACGAACGGCGCGAGGTGAACAGGATCGGCGCCTGGTTCAGGTAGAGCGGACGGTAGACCTCGGCCATCTCGGCCTTGCCGCGCTCGCCCTCGAGGCCGACGACGATGCGGTCGGGCCGCTTGAAATCGTCGATCGCGGCGCCCTCGCGCAGGAACTCCGGATTGGAGACAACGGCGACGTCGGCTTCCGGGTTGGCCTCGCGGATGACGCGCTCGACCTCGTCGCCGGTGCCGACCGGCACGGTCGACTTGGTGACCACCACGGTGAAGCCGCGGGCCGCCTGGGCGATCTCGCGCGCCGCGGCATAGACGTAGGAGAGATCGGCATGGCCGTCGCCGCGCCGCGAGGGCGTGCCGACGGCGATGAACACGACGTCGGCGGCGGCGACCGGATCGGTCAGCTCGGTGGTGAAGGAAAGGCGCCCGGCGCGGACATTCGAGGCGACCAGCTCCTCGAGCCCGGGCTCGTAGATCGGGATCTGGTTGCACTTCAGCGCGTCGATCTTCGCCGCGTCCTTGTCGATGCAGGTGACGTCATGGCCGAAATCAGCGAGACAAGCGCCGGACACGAGCCCGACATAACCAGAACCGATCATCGCGATGCGCATGTTGACGCCTTCGTTTTCTTCTTGGATGGGAACATCGGCCGATACTAGCCGAGGATTGTGGCGGGGTCATAACCCCATTCGGGATCCGTTTCTCGTAGGATTCGGGCCGGCAAGCGGTCAAGTCGGATAAAACCGTGGACCAATATCCAGCCGGGCCGCGCCAACGTCTTGACCCGCCCCCGCGCGGCGACTAGGTTCCGCCCCAATTCGGGGCACCGCCTCGACGAGCCCGTAGCTCAGCCGGTAGAGCACGTGACTTTTAATCATGGGGTCTCGGGTTCGAATCCCGACGGGCTCACCACTCCCCTGATGTTCCGACCTTCGCGGCGCGCCGGCGCCGGCAGCGCTCCTGCGACGGAGCACGCTTCATGACCACGATCGCCCTCTACGTCGCCGCCGCGCTGGCCGAGATCGCCGGCTGCTTCGCCTTCTGGGCCTGGCTGCGGCTCGGCCGCTCGGCCTGGTGGCTGCTGCCGGGCACGCTGTCGCTGGTGCTGTTCGCGGCCCTTTTGACGCTGGTGCCGACCGCGGCGGCCGGACGCGCCTATGCCGCCTATGGCGGCATCTACATCATGCTGTCGCTGGTCTGGCTCTGGCTCGCCGAGGGTGTGCGGCCGGACCGCTTCGACGTCGCCGGCGCGCTCGTCTGCCTGGGCGGCGCGGCGATCATCCTGTTCGCGCCGCGCGGCTGATACCCGCTTCTTCCCGCTTCGCCGACTACTGCGCCCTGGGCGGCTTGCCGTTTGACTTGAACCAACCGGTGAAGGTGCCCTGCCCGGTCTCGGCGTTGCAGGTGACGACGGCCGGCTTGCCGGAATAGGGATCGCTGAACTTGCAGAGGCCGTCCTTGACCTGGATGACCTTCGGCTCCTTGCCCGGCGCGCGGACGCTGACTTCCGTCACCGGCACGCCGGCGACGCCGGTCTTCTTGTCGCCCGCCATCTTGGTCACGTCGCCGGTGAAACCGACGAGCTGCTTGCCCTGGGTGAAGATGAACATCACCACGCCGCCCGGCAGAGGCGCGCTCGCCACCTCGTTCTTGCACTGCTTGGTGACGTCCTTGCCGGAGACGACCAGCTTGGAGCACTTGCCGGCGCTCACCATGACGGGCGGCGGCGGCGGGGTCTTGCCCTGGGCGTGGCCGGCCGCCGGCAGGGCCAGCGTCAGGGCGGTCGCGATCAGGCTCAGCTTCTTCATCATGTCGTCTCGCTGCGAATCCGGTTCTTCGATCTGGCGAAGCATCCGGAGAATTGTGGCATCCCGAGGGAGTTTCGCCGTCCTTAGGGCGAAGACGGCGCGGAACGCAACGGGCGCGTGTTCCGGAGCAGGAGGACCAGCGGCATGGTCAGGATGGTGATGTACATCATCAGCAGGAAGTTGTCGGCATAGGCGATGGTCGTCGCCTGCACGTCGATCAGCTCGTTGACCGTCGCCTTGCCGGTCAGCGTATCGAGCGCCAGCACCGGGCCCAGCTCCTGCACGGCGCGGCTGTAGGGCGAGACATGCGCGGCGAGGTCGGCATGCATGATCGCCGTGTTGCGCGTCAGCAGGAAGGTGGTGACCGAGATGCCGACGCTGGAGCCGACATTGCGGATCAGGCTGTAGAAGCCGGTGCCCTGCGTGCGGAGCGAGGCGTCCAGCGTCGCGAAGGTGACCGTGCTCAGCGGCACGAAGACGAAGCCAAGGCCGAAGCCCTGGATCAGGCCGGTCTTGATGATGGTCGCCTCCGAAATGTCCGGCGTGAACTGGCTCATCTGGTAGAGCGCCACCGCCGTGAGGCCGAGGCCGACCCAAAGCAGATATTTCGTGTCGACGACGCTCATCAGCCGCCCGACCAGCAGCATCGCCGCCATGGTGCCGATGCCGCGCGGCGCCAGCACGAGGCCCGCCGTCAGCACGGGATAACCCATCAGCCGCTCGAGATAGGGCGAGAGCAGCGACAGGGTCGCGAGCAACACCGCGCCGACGACGAAGATCAGCACCTGGCCCATGACGAAGTTGCGGTCGGCGAACAGCCGCCCGTCGAGGAAAGGCTGGCGCGCCGTCATGGTGTGGACGACGAAGAGATAGAGGCCGAGGACCGCCAGCGCGAACTCGATCTGGATCTCGGTCGACTGGAACCAGTTCAGCTGCTCGCCGCGATCGAGGAACAGCTGCAGCGCCGCGATGGCGAGGCCGAGCGTGGCGAAGCCGAACCAGTCGAGCCGCGCCTTGACCGAGCCGGTCCGCCCTTCGAGGAAGCCGAAGGCGAGCACCAGCGTCAGGATGCCGAGCGGCACGTTGACGTAGAACACCCAGCGCCAGTCGTAATACTGCGTCAGCCAGCCGCCGAGGGTGGGGCCGAGGATCGGCCCGAGCATCACGCCGAGGCCGAAGATCGCCATGGCCTGACCGCGCTGGCGCAGCGGATAGCTGTCGAGCAGGACGGCCTGCGACAGCGGCACCACCGGCGCGCCGAAGGCGCCCTGGATCAGCCGATAGATCACCATCTGCTCGATGCTGGTGGCCGTGCCGCACAGCATCGACGCGACGACGAAGCCGGAGACGCAGACGATGAAGAGCTGGCGCCGGCCGAAGCGCGCCTCGAGCCAGCCGGTCGCCGGCGTCAGGATCGCCGCCGCGACGATATAGGAGGTCAGCACCCAGTTGACCTGCGTGCTGGTCGTCGCGAGGCTGCCCTGCATGTAGGGCAGCGCCACGTTGGCGATGGTCGAATCCAGCGCCTGCATCAGCGTCGCGATCATGACGCAGGCCGTGACGGCAGCGCGCCTCGAACCGCTCACCGGCGTCGCGGCGATGTCCGACATCAGTCGATCCCCACCATGCCCTTGAGATCGCTCCAGAGCGTCTCGAGCGTGCGGTGATAGCCGGTGTTGATGGAAACGGTCGCGCTGGCGCCGTCGCGCATGACGACCTCAGGCTCCGGGTTGGAGATCCGCAGCCGCACCGGCATGCGCTGCACCACCTTGACCCAGTTGCCGGAAGCATTCTGGGCCGGCAGGAGGGCGAAGACCGAGCCGCTGGCCGGCGAGATGCTCTGGACCACCGCGTGCAGCGTCACGTCGGGATAGGAATCGAGCACGACCGTCGCAGGATCGCCGATCTTGATGTGCGTGAGATCCGTTTCCTTGATGTTGGCGTCGACCCAGCTGTCGGCGCCGATCAGGCTGAAGGCCGTCTGGCCGGTCGAGAGGAAGGTGCCGGGCTGCACATTCTCGACCTGGGTGACGGTGCCGGCGAACGGCGCCAGGATCCGCGTCAGGCGGACATTGCGCTCGGCCAGCTCGACCTGGGCCTTGGCGGCGAGATAGACGGCATGCTGCTCCAGCGGCTTGTCGATGTTGCCGCCGAGCTCGGCGAGCGTGGCCGCGGCACCGGATTCGGCCGCCAGCTTCGCCTGCTGCGCGACGCGCAGGTTCTTCTGCGCCTGATCGAAGGCGGCGCGCGTCTCGACGCTATCCTTCACCAGCGCGTTGACGCGATCGAATTCCTGCTGCGCGAAGGTGAGGTCGGCGGTCGCCTGGACGACGCTCGCCTGCTGCTGGCGATAGGTCAGCACCAGGCCCTGCAGCTTCTCGGTCGCCTGCTCCAGCTCGGCGCGCGCCTGGTCGAGCGCGATCTGGAATGGCTGGGGATCGATCTCGAACAGGAGATCGCCCTCGTTGACGATCTGGTTCGGCATCACGCCGACCTTGATCACCTGGCCCGTCACCTGCGGCGTGATCGCGACGTTCGACGTGCCGACATACGAATCGTCCTCGGAGACGAACTGGCCGCCGGAGAGATAGAGCCAGAGGCCGATTCCGATGGCGGCGACCGGCCCGGCGATCAGCAGCGTGCGCCGCAAGGCCGGATGCTTCGGGGTCTGCACGACGGGTTCCGCGGCATTCGAGGTCGAGTCCACCAGCAATCTCCACGTCTCGGCACTTTCGGCGTGCAAGCCGCCGGACACTTCATCTCTCGGTGGCAAGCCCGTCATGATCAAGCGGGCGGGCCGCCGATTCACGGGGATTGCCTCACTGTCGCGCAAGCGACGATAGATCAACCGGCCCTTGCGATAGAAATGGTACAGCGGGCGACTAGAAGGCCCGGAAGGTCATGATCGTACGGGTGTCGCGAATGCCGTCGAAGCGCTGCACCGATTCGGTGACGAAATGGCCGGGATCGGCATCGTCCGGCAGGTAGAACTTGACCAGCAGGTCGAACTCGCCGGCGGTCGAATAGATCTCCGAGGCGATCTCGGCATCCGCGATGGCGTTGGCCACCTCATAGGCGCGGCCGAGATGGCATTTGATCTGGACGAAAAGAGCTCGCATCGGGGGCCTCCGGCAGGGCGTGACGTGAGCCCGGGATAACAGGTCTGCTCCCCTCCCCGCAATGCGCCGCTCGTCTCCGCCGGGCCAACCCGATCCGGAGACGCGCCATCCATTCGCGAAACCTTGCCGAGAGGCGCGACGTAGCTAGTTGGAACGGAAAGGGCCGCCGCTCGCGGCCCGGACGAGGAGGTCCGCCATGATCCGCTTCATCCTGACGACCGGCCTGCTGCTCGCCGCCCTCTACCCGGGCATGGCCCCCGCCGACGAACCGAGTTCTGCGGACCGGGGCGCGCTCAAGCAAATCGTGCAGGGGCAGCTCGACGCCTTCCAGCGCGACGACGGCGTCGCCGCCTATGGCTATGCCGCGCCGGGCATCCAGCGCATGTTCCCGTCGCCCGACATCTTCCTCGGCATGGTGCGCCAGGCCTATCCGCCGATCTACCGGCCGCGCAGCGTCGCATATGGCGAGATCGCCGACAGCCCGATCGGCCTCTTGCAGAAGGTCTATGTCACCGGTCCGGACGGCAGCAACTGGATCGCCGTCTACCGCTTCGAGCAGCAGCCGGACGGCAGCTGGAAGATCGCCGGCTGCACGCTGATCAAGGACACCGCCCCAACGATCTAGGCATCGCCTCGCCGCCGCCCTGCCCCACGGCCAAGCGCGCGCTTTTGCGCCCGATCGCGGCCGAGGATCCGCTTGACCTACCCCGAGGCGATGGAAAGGATGCACCGCAACTCATTCGATGGCACGGGGGCCGGGGCACATGGATTTCGCGTTCGCGATCAAGATCTTCTCTGCGTTGTTCGCGATCATGAACCCGATCGCCAACCTGCCGATCTTCCTCTCGCTGACCACCGGGATGACCGAGGGCGAGCAGCGGCGGACGGCGATCCTCGTCACCGTCACGGTCGCCATCGGCAGCCTGATCTCCGCCGTCGCCGGCACCGCCATCCTCGGCTTCTTCGGCCTCGACGTGAACCATTTCCGCCTCGCCGGCGGCCTGATCGTGCTGCTCATCGCGCTCAACATGCTGAACGGCGCGGACAGCCCGTCCCATGCCGGATCGCCCGAGGAGCAGAAGAGCTTCAAGAGCGCCAGCAACGTCGCCTTCTATCCGCTGAGCATCCCGATCCTGCTCGGCCCGGGCACCATCTCGGCCCTTGTCGTCTATGCGCATGAGGCGAAGGCGGGCGGCGACGTCGTCGCCTTCTCGGCCGGCGTCATCGCCTTCGTCGCCTTGCTCGGTGCTGTGCTGATCAGCGGCCCCTTCATCGGTCGCGTCGTCTCGCCGACGATCATGACCGTGACCAAGCGGCTGATGGGCATGATCCTCGCGGCGATCGCCATGGAGATGCTGGTCGCAAGCCTGACAGCGCTGTTCCCGGGCTGGGCGGGCTGAAGTCAGGGATCGAGAAGGCGAAACGCATTTTCACCTCTCCGAGAGGGAGAGAGGTGAACGACGGTCCTCACCGAACGATCCCGACAGTGGCCCCACCCTCGCCGCCATCCCGGGCTTGACCCGGGATCCATTCAGCCGGGTTGTTCCCGCGCGAAATTCCCAAGATCCCGGATGGATGGATCCCCGCCTTCGCGGGGATGACGACGGAGGTCGGTGACGAATTCCGGTACACGCAACGACGCCGGCCGCTGCCCCCTCGCCTAGGTACAGCCTCCCACCACCCTCGCCCGTCATCCCTGCGCAAGCAGGGATCCATGCGGCAGCAAGCCCCGCACGCGAAGAGACGAACTCCGCCTGATCCGTCCGCGCCCGGCGCGAGGGAAGGTGGATCCCTGCTTTCGCAGGGATGACGGCGGAGGTCTGTGACAAATTCTCGGCATACGAATTCCGGAGCCGACACCGGCCCGCAGCCCCCTCGCCTGGGTACAAGCCTCCCACCACCCTCCCCGTCATCCCTGCGCAAGCAGGGATCCATGCGGCGACGAGGCTCGGACACAGCGGAGCAAGCACCACCGGATCCGTCCGCGCCCGGCGCGAGGGAAGGTGGATCCCTGCTTGTGCAGGGATGACGACCGAGGACGCTTCGCGGCCGATCATCCCGCGTGGCAGGTGCCCCAGTCTGAGAACGGAAGTCGGAGCCCTACAGCGCCGGGATGTCGCCCCTTGCCCAGCCTTCCTTGGTGGTGAGGCGGAAGGCTTCGAAGCGCTGCTCGTCGATCGAGGCGCGGATGCCGGCCATCAGCGTCTGGTAGTAGGCCAGGTTGTTCCACGTCAGCAGCATCGAGGCGAGCGTCTCGTTCGCCTTGAACAGATGGTGCAGATAGGCGCGCGAATAGTCGCGGCTCGCCGGGCATTCGGACGCCTCGTCGAGCGGACGGTGATCCTCGGCGTGGCGGGCGTTCTTCAGGTTCACCTTGCCGAAGCGCGTGAAGGCGAGGCCGTGCCGGCCGGCGCGGGTCGGCATCACGCAATCGAACATGTCGACGCCGCGCGCGACGGATTCGAGGATGTCGTCCGGCGTGCCGACGCCCATCAGGTAGCGCGGCTTCTCCTCGGGCAGCTCCGGCGTCGTCACCATCAGCATCTCGAGCATGACATGCTGCGGTTCGCCGACGGCGAGGCCGCCGATCGAATAACCCTTGAAGTCCATCGCCTTCAGCGCCTGGGCGCTCTCGACGCGGAGCCGCGGGCTGTCGCCGCCCTGGACGATGCCGAAGATCGCCTTGCCGGGCTGGTCGCCGAAGGCAGCCTTGGAGCGCTCGGCCCAGCGCAGCGACAGGTTCATCGCGCGCTCGATTTCCTTCTCCGTCGTCGGCAGGCCGACGCATTCGTCGAGCTGCATCTGGATGTCGCTGTCGAGCAGGCCTTGGATCTCGATCGAGCGCTCGGGCGACATTTCGTAGACCGTGCCATCGATATGCGAGCGGAATTTCACGCCCTGCTCGGTGATCTTGCGCAACTGCGCCAGCGACATCACCTGGAACCCGCCCGAATCCGTGAGGATCGGGTGCGGCCAGCGTGCGAATTCGTGCAGGCCCCCAAGCCGCGCGACGCGCTCGGCACCGGGGCGCAGCATCAGGTGATAGGTGTTGCCCAGAATGATGTCGGAGCCGAGTTCGCGCACCTGGTCGAGATACATCGCCTTGACCGTTCCGCCCGTCCCGACCGGCATGAAGGCCGGGGTGCGGATCGTGCCGCGCGGCATGGTGATCTCGCCGCGCCGCGCCGCGCCATCGCACGCGAGCACGCGGAATTCGAAGTTCTCGGTCATCGATCGTCCGATCTGAAGAGCAGGCTCGAATCGCCGTAGGAATAGAACCGGTAGCGTTTCTCGATCGCGTGGGCATAGGCCGCACGCATACGCTCTGTCCCCGCGAAGGCCGAGACGAGCATGAAGAGGGTCGAGCGCGGCAGGTGGAAATTGGTCATCAGCACGTCAACCGCCTTGAAACGGTAGCCAGGCGTGATGAAGATGGCCGTATCGCCGGAGAAGGACGCGATGCTCCCATCCTCCCGGGCGGCGCTCTCCAGAAGGCGCAAGGACGTGGTGCCGACTGCCACGATCCGCCCTCCCCGAGCCCTGGCCTCGTTGAGCGCCCGGGCGGTCTCCTCCGAGACGGAGCCCCATTCCGCATGCATGCGGTGCTCGTCGGTGTCGTCGGCCTTCACCGGCAGGAACGTGCCCGCTCCCACGTGGAGGGTCACGAAATGGCGGGCGATGCCGCGCTCGTCGAGGCGGCGTAAGAGATCGTCGGTGAAATGCAGGCCGGCGGTCGGAGCAGCGACCGCGCCCTCGTCCTTGGCGTAGACGGTCTGGTAGTCGCTCCGGTCCTTGTCGTCGGTGGGGCGCTTGCCGGCGATGTAGGGCGGCAGCGGCAGCTCGCCGAGCCGGGCGATGGCCTCGTCCAGGAAGGCGCCCGAGAAGGAGAAGCGAAGCGCCACGTCCCCGCCCTCGCCTTTCTCCAGAACCTCCGCATCGAGGCGCACGAGTTCGCAGGCGGTGCTCTCGGACGATTCTCCGAAGCGGATGCGGTCGCCCACGTTGAGCTTCTTGGCCGGACGAGCGAAGGCGCGCCAGCGGTCTGCGCCCTCGCGCTTGTGCAGCATGATCTCGACCCGCGCCGCCGTCTCCTCGCGCACGCGCAGGCCGTAGAGCCGGGATGGAATGACCTTAGTGTCGTTCAGGACCAGCACGTCGCCTGGCTGGAGCAGGTCCGGCAGGTCGCGGACGAAGCGGTCGTCCAAGGGCGCCTCGTCCGGTCCGACCACGAG
>JAEWAD010000415.1 GCA_023391905.1 Pseudomonadota bacterium
GGTGCCGCGGGCGCGGCGCGCGATCTCGGTGGCGCCGTCGGCCGTCATGCCGATGCCCATCAGCCGGGCGCCGCGCGTGACGATCAGCTCCAGCTCCTCGACCGTGTAGAACTGCAGCCGGACGGGAATGCCGAAGCGGTCGCGCAGCGGCGTCGTCAGCAGGCCGAGGCGCGTCGTCGCGGCGACCAGCGTGAACTTGGCGAGGTCGATCTTGACCGAGCGCGCCGCCGGCCCCTCGCCGATGATCAGGTCGAGCTGGAAATCCTCCATCGCCGGATAGAGCACTTCCTCGACGGCCGGGCTCAGGCGATGGATCTCGTCGATGAAGAGGACGTCGCGTTCCTCGAGATTGGTCAGCAGAGCAGCCAGATCGCCCGCCTTGGCGATGACCGGCCCGGACGTGGCGCGGAAATTCACGCCGAGCTCGCGCGAGACGATCTGCGCCAGCGTCGTCTTGCCGAGACCGGGCGGGCCGACGAAGAGCACGTGGTCCAGCGCTTCCTTGCGGGCGCGGGCGGCCTCGATGAAGACGGAGAGATTGGCGCGCGCCTGCGCCTGGCCGACGAAATCGGCCAGCACCTGCGGCCGGAGCGTCCGGTCGATGTCGTCTTCCTGCTGGGCCCCGGATACCAGGCGGCTATCGCTCATTCTGCCTCCCGCGACGCCACCGGTCGCGTGTAAAATCCGTCCCGTCCGTAGCAGATGCGGCCGGCCGGCACCACGCCGGCGCGGTCAGCGCCACCGCTCGCCGCTGTCATCGCGCCAGTTCCTTGAGGCCGAGGCGGATCAGCGTCTCGGTGGTCGCGTCCTCGCCGGCGGAACGCGGGGCGACGGCGACGGCGGCGCTCGCCTGCGCCTGCTGGTAGCCGAGATTGGTGAGCGCCGAGACGGCGTCGGCGACCGCGAGCGGCGCGCGACGGTCGGCGAGATCGTCCTGCAGCGAGATCGCGGCCGGATCGATGCTGGAGAAGGCCGGCGCCTTGTCCTTGAGCTCGGCGATGATGCGGGCGGCGACCTTGGGGCCGACGCCGGGCGCGCGCGACACCTGGGCCTTGTCCTGCATCGCGATGGCATTGGCGAGATCGGCAGGCTTCAGCACGCCGAGAATGGCGAGCGCCACCTTGGAGCCGACGCCCTGCACGGTCATCAGCAGGCGGAACCACTCGCGCTCGACATCGGCGCCGAAGCCGAACAGCTTGATCATGTCCTCGCGGACATAGGTCTCGATGGCGAGCTGCGCTGCCTCGCCGGGCGATGGCAGCCCCTGCAGCGTGCGGCTCGAGCAATGCACGAGATAGCCGACGCCGCCGACGTCGAGGATCACCCAGTCGTCGCCATAGGAATCGACGATGCCCTTGAGCTTACCGATCATGCTTCCCCCGCCTCCGCGAGCCGCCCGACGCGCCGGGCCCTGCCTCTGAAAGGGTCACGCCATCCGCATCATGCGGTTGAGGGTGACGCGATGATGAACGTGGCAGATGGCGATGCCGAGCGCATCGGCCGCGTCGTCCGTGTCGAACTCGGCCTTGGGCATCAGCACCTTCACCATCATGCGGATCTGCTCCTTCTCGGCGTGGCCGGCGCCGACGATGGTCTTCTTCACCGCGTTCGGCGAATACTCGGCCACCGACAGGCCGGCCAACGCCGGCACCAGCAGCGCGATGCCGCGCGCATGGCCGAGCTTCAGCGTCGCGCCGGCGTCCTTGTTGACGAAGGTCTGCTCGACGGCCGCCTCGTCGGGCTTGAACTGCGCCATCACGGCCGTCAGCCCCTGGTGCAACGTCACCAGGCGATGCGCCAGCTCGCCGTCGAGCTGCGCCTTGACGGTGCCGGAGGCGACGAAGGAGAGCTGGTTGCCACGGCTGTCGACGATGCCCCAGCCGGTGCGGCGGAGTCCGGGGTCGATGCCGATGATGCGAATCGTCTGGGTCATGCCCAAGGCCTAGCCGACCCTTGCCCGCTTGGGAAGAACATTCGGGGAACATCGATGCGGCGACCGCGCCGAAATCGGCTCCGGAACGAAGAAAGCCGCCCCGGTGCGGAGCGGCTTTCCGTCGATTGCCAGAAATCCGGCGCCCGGGATCAGGCGGCGGTCAGCTTCTGCATGATCTCGTCCGAGACCTCGAAGTTCGTATAGACGTTCTGCACGTCGTCATCGTCGTCGAGCGCATCGATCAGCTTCATCACGCTCGTCGCCTTCTCCTCGTCGACGGGGACGAGGTTCTGCGGCTTCCAGATCGCCTTGACCGATTCCGCCTCGCCCAGCGTCTCCTCGAGCGCCTTGGAGACGTCGCTCAGGTTCTCGAAGGCGGTGATGATCTCGTGGCCGTCCTCGCTGCTCTGGACGTCGTCGGCGCCGGCCTCGATCGCCGCCTCGAGCACCTTGTCGGCCGAGCCGGCTTCCGGCTTGTAGAGGATCTGGCCGACGTGATCGAACATGAACGAGACGGCGCCGGTCTCGCCGAGCGCGCCGCCCGAGCGGGTGAAGTAGGAGCGCACCGCGCTCGCCGTGCGGTTCTTGTTGTCGGTCAGCGCCTCGACGACGACGGCGATGCCGCCGGGGCCGTAGCCCTCGTAGCGCATCTCGTCATAGCTCTCGCTGTCGGCGCCGGACGCCTTCTTGATGGCGCGGTCGACATTGTCCTTCGGCATGTTTTCCGCGCGGGCGTTCTGGATCGCCAGGCGCAGGCGGGCATTCATCTTCGGGTCGGGCAGGCCGAGCTTGGCGGCGACGGTGATTTCGCGCGCCAGCTTCGCGAACAGCTTCGAGCGCTTCGCGTCGGCGGCACCTTTGCGGTGCATGATGTTCTTGAATTGTGAATGTCCGGCCATCAGAGGCGTCCTGTCAGCGAGAATTGGGGGCGGCGCTGCGCCGCGCGATCGTCCCGCTTATAGGGGCAAGGACCACTGAAATAAAGCCGCCTAGCCTCCGGCGGGCCAGCGTTCCGCTGCGGCTTCCGCGCTTTTGCGATCGGCATCGGGGAGCTTGGAGACGAAGTCGTCGAGCCATTCGTCCTTGACGCCGCCCTTGACGGCGATGAGGTGCCACTTGGCCGCCTGGACCGGATCGCGGGGCGTTCCCATGCCGGTCGCGAGCACGCGGGCATAGCGATTTGCGCCGACCGCGTTGCCGGCTTCGGCGGAGCGGCGGAACCAGCTGGACGCCGTGATCACGTCCTTCTTCGTGCCGGTGCCGTTGAAGAGCCGGATGCCGTATTCGACGGCCGCGTCGGGGTGCCCGGCCTTGGCCGCCTTGGCGATCCACATCGTCGAGATGCCGTCGTCGAGCAGCACGCCCTCGCCTTCGGCATAGAGCTGCGCCAGCGCGAACTGGGCGTCGATATTGCCCTGGCCGGCCGACTTGCTGAACAGCGAGGCGGCCTTCTCCGGATCCTTCGGGCGGACGCCGCCCTCCAGATAGAGCAGGCCGAGATTGTAGAGCGCCTGGGGCTCGCCCCATTCCGCCGCCTGCTCGAAGGCGTCGGCGGCCTTGGCGCGGTCCTTCTTCACGCCGCGACCATCGAGATAGAGCACGCCGAGGGCGAGCTGCGCGTTGGGATCGCCGGCGAGCGCCCCCTGCTGGTACCAGGCGGCGGAAGCCTTGTCGTTCTGCTTGACGCCGAGGCCCTCGCCATAGAGCCGGCCGAGCAGCGTCGCCGCGGCGGCGTCGCCACGACCGGCGCGGTCGAGCGCGATCGCGGCCGCGGTCAGGTAGAGGCCGCGCTGGAAGGCGCCGAAGGCGACGTCGCCCGTGGCCTCGTCGCCGAGCGCGCGGCCGGACTTGAGCAGGTCCTCGGCGCTCGGCATCAGCCCCGCCTCGGGCGGCGGAACGCCCAGCGTGCTGCCGCCGAGAACCGGCGCGATGGTGAGCGGCTTCGGCTCGGCCGGCGTGGTCGAGCCGGTCGGCGTGTCGCCGGCCGCCGTCTTCGGCTTCGCCACCGGAACCAGCGCCTTCTCGGCCCCGGCCGGAAGGGCCGTGGCGAGGGCAAGAACGGAGAGGATGGCGATGCGACGGATCATGGCGTGACTTCGGCCTGGCGCGCGAGGATCAGGCGGTTCGCCTCGGCGACCGCGGCAGCGGGACCTTCCGGATGGTTCCAGACGGCGCTCCGGAGCGCGACGAACTCGACATGGGCGTCGACCGCCGGCTCGACCGAGGCGAGCGTGTTGCCGCCCATGACGATGGCCGGGATCTCGAACATCGCCGACCACCAGGCCGCGAGGTCGAAGCTCTTGTCGAAGCTCTGCTCGCCGGTGTCGCCGTCGAAGCGGCCGAAGAAGATGTAGTCGCAGTCGGTTTCGGCGGCGAGCATGGCGTCATGCCGCGTCGCGACGCCGCCGGCGCCGACGATGTGATCCGGCCGCAGCGTGGCGACGGCGTCCTTCAGATCGGCGAGGCCGGTGTCGACATGCAGGCCGTCGGCGCGGGCGCGGCCGAACAGGCGCGTATCGTTCGCGACGATCGCCGCGACGCCGTTCGCCTGCGCCACCGGCACCAGCGCCTCGGCGAGGCGCTGCAGCTCGGTCGGGTTCGCGGTCTCCGAGACGATGAACAGGGTCGCGACGTCGCCCGCCTTCAGCGCCGCGTCGAGCACCGGCGCGAAGGTCGCGGCATCGGCGCCGGCGGGCGTGACGAGGCAGAGGCGCGCAAACGGCTCCGGCGGGGGGGACTTTTTCTTCTTGGCCATGGTCGCTTTCGGAAACGCGCGGAAAAGACGCCACAGCCATATGGCGAAAGCACGACGGCGTTCAAGCCGTCGCGCGATCGGTTCAGCCGCGCGAGCCGGTCAACGCGGCGAAAAGCTTGCGCTGGATCTGCTCGTTGCCGCAGCAAATGCTCTTGGTCTCGATCATGCGCTCGCCGCCCCACATGTCGGAGACGTAGCCGCCGGCCTCGCGGACGAACAGCCAGCCGGCTGCGATATCCCAGGGACGGAGGTTCTCCTGCCAGAAGCCGTCGAGGCGGCCGGCGGCGACCGAGGCCAGGTCGAAGACCGGGGCGCCGCTGGCGCGCAGGCCCGCGGCCTCGATCATGACGCCCTGCATCTTGCGCACGGCGCCGGCATGGTCGGGCGTGCCGAGATGCGGGATGCCGGTGCCGATCACCGCGTCGGCCAGCGCCGCGCGGCCGGCGACGCGCAGGCGCCGCTCGTTCATGAACACGCCGGTGCCGCGCTCGGTGACGTAGAGGTCGTTGGTGACCGGGTTGAACAGCACGGCCGCGACGATCTGCCCTTCCCGCTCGAGCGCGAGCGAGATGCCGAAGACGGGAATGCCGTGCAGGAAGTTGGTGGAGCCGGCCAGCGGGTCGACGATCCAGCGATGGGTCTCGTCGGTGCCGGGCAGCTCGCCGCGATCCTTGGTCAGGAAGCCGTAGCCGGGCCGCGCCTTGGTCAGCTCGGCGATCAGAGCCTGGCCGGCCTTGCGGTCGGCGGCGCTGACGAAATCAGCGGGGCCGCGCATCGAAACCTGCAGGTTCTCGATCTCGCCGAAGTCGCGGGCGAGCGGGCGACCGGCCTTGGTGACGGCGCTGACCATGACGTTGAGAAGGGCCGAGCGGGCCATAGGCGAAACTCCTGCAGCATCGTCCGGCGGTGTCGATGCGAACCGCACCGGGACGGAGCAATTTCAAATGGGGGAAGCGTGTGCTTCTCCCATCACGGAATGGCGACCGCCGTCAACCCCAGAAGCTCGGCAGCCGCTGTTCGAGCACGCCGCCGATGGCGAGCGGCGCCACCGCCGTCGCGAGCCCGGTGGTGTCGTCGACCTCGACGCAGAGACCGCACAAGGTCGCCTCGGCCTGCGCCGGCTGGAACCGCCCGGACGGGACCTTGGTCAGGAAGCGGCGCACCGGCTCCTCCTTCTCCATGCCGAGCACCGAATCATAGTCGCCGCACATGCCGGCATCCGACTGGTAGGCGGTGCCGCCGGCCAGGATGCGGCAATCCGAGGTCGGCACGTGGGTATGGGTGCCGACGACCAGCGTGACGCGCCCGTCGAGATGGTGGCCGATCGCCTGCTTCTCGCTGGTCGCCTCGGCGTGGAAGTCGACGACGATCGCGTCGGCCTGCTCGCCGAGCGGACAGGCGGAGACCTCGCGGTCGATCACCGCGAACGGATCGTCGAGCGCGTCCATGTAGATGCGGCCCATGGCGTTGATGACGAGCACACGGGCGCCGTTCCGCGCGATGAACAGGTTGGCGCCCTTGCCGGGCGTGCCGAGCGGATAGTTCACCGGGCGCAGGAAGCGCGGCTGGCGTTCCGAGAACACCAGGGCTTCGCGCTGGTCGAAGGCATGGTTGCCGGTGGTGATCACGTCGGCGCCGGCGTCGAGCACGTCGCGCACGATGTCCTCGGTGATGCCGAAGCCGCCGGCGGCGTTCT
>JAEWAD010000423.1 GCA_023391905.1 Pseudomonadota bacterium
CCCCCGCCGCCGGGCGGGGGGCGGCCGCCGGCAGACCCATCCGGAGAGGCCGCAACCCCTCACCCGGCTCTTCGAGCCGACCTCTCCCTGTGGGAGAGGTGATGCACCGCCGCCACGCACGCTCGCCGTCATCCCGGCCTCCGAGCCGGGATCCATTTCCGCCGGGTTGGCAGACGAGTGAAACGCCCAAGCCTTCGGCTGTATGGATCCCCGCCTGCGTGGGGATGACGGTGGAGGGCGGGGACAGGGCGGCGAGCTTACGCCAGCGCGTTCCCCGCCAGGCCGGCCTCGACGGTCAGGATGGCGCCGACGAGGTTCTGCGTCGCTTCCGCCTGCGGCTTCGTGAAGAGGTCGAGCGGCTTGCCGACCTCGACGATCCGACCCGCCGACATCACCGAGACGCGGCTCGTCGTGTAGGCGACGACCGAGAGGTCGTGCGCGATGAAGACGAGGCTGAGGCCGAGCTCGCGGACGAGGTCCTTCAAGAGGTTCAGGACCTGCGCCTGGATCGAGACGTCGAGCGCGGAGACCGGCTCGGCGGCGAACAGAACCCTCGGCGCCGGCATCAGCGCGCGGGCGATGGCGATGCGCTGCAACTGGCCGCCGGAGAACTCATGCGGATAGCGCTCCAGCGCCTGTCGGGTCATGCCGACCTGGTCGAGCACCTCGTGCACGCGGGCGACATGGTCGCCCTCGATCTTCAGTGCCCGCAGCGGCTCGAGCAGCGACAGGCCGATGCGCATCCTGGGGTCGAGCGACGAGCGCGGGCTCTGCATCACCACCTGCACCGAGCGGCGGAAATTGCGCCAGCGTTCGCCGTCGCCGGCCCAGACGTCGGCGCCGTTGTAGAAGACGTGGCCCTGCTTGGGCTTCTCCATGCCGGTCAGGATGCGTGTCAGCGTCGTCTTGCCCGAGCCGGACTCGCCGACCAGGCCGACGGCCTCGCCGGGGCGGACGTCGAAGCTGACATTGTCGAGCACCGTCAGCGACGGCCGGGCGCCGAGCAGCGACTTGCGATTGAGCGCATAGGTCTGGGTCACCTGCCGCATCTCGAGCAGCGGCGGCGTCAGGTGATGTTCGTCGACGGGGCGGGTCATCACGCGGTCACTCCGGCTTGCACGGTGGCGCCCGCTCCGGCCTCGATCGGATGCCAGCAGGCGGCGCGACGTTGGCCGGGCTCGAGCTGCGGCACCTCCGCCCGGCAGCGATCGCTGGCGGCGCTGCACCGCGGATGGAAGGCACAGCCCCTGGGCAGGCTGTGCAGCGGCGGCACCATGCCGGGGATCGAGGCAAGGCGCGAGCTGCCGTCGAGGGCGATGTTGTCCATGGTCGGCTGCGAGTCGAGCAGGCCCTTGGTGTAATGGTGGCGCGGCGCGCGGAACACCTCGGACACGGGCCCCATCTCGACGATGCGGCCGGCATACATGACGGCGACCGTGTCGCACATCGCCGCGATGATCGGCAGGTCGTGCGTGATCATCATCAGCGCGCAGCCGCGTTCCTGCACCGCGTTGTTGAGGATGCGCAGCACCTGCTTCTGCACGGTGACGTCGAGCGCCGTGGTCGGCTCGTCGGCGATGATCAGCTGCGGATAGCAGGCGAGCGCCATGGCGATCATGACGCGCTGGCGCTGGCCGCCCGAGATCTCGTGCGGATAGGCGCGCATCAGCTGCTCGGGGCGCGGCAGCGACATCTGGCGGAACAATTCCAGCGTCTGCGCCTCCGCCTCCTGCTTGCTCGCCTTGGTGTGCCGGCGGATGACGGAGGAGACCTGGAAGCCGATGCGGCGGACCGGGTCGAGCGACGAGAGCGGATCCTGGAACACCATCGAGATGGTGCGGCCGCGGCGGCTGGAGAACGCCTTGTCGGACTGGGTGATCAGGTCGACGCCGTCGTGCCGGACGGTGCCATTCGCCTGCCAGCCCATCGGCAGCAGGCCCATCAGCGACAGCGCGGTCAGCGTCTTGCCGGAGCCGGATTCGCCGACCAGGCCCATCCGGCCGCCGGCGGGCAGGGTGAAGTCGATGCCGCGCACGGCGGTCAGCACCGTGTTGTGCACGACGAGGTTCTGGACCTCGAGCGCATCCGGCCGGTTCGTCTGGGGCTTCGTCATGAGGCCCTCCGGGCGAGCTTGGGGTCGAGAACGTCGCGCAGGCCATCGCCGAGCAGGTTCAGGCCGAGCACCATGAGCACGATGGCGAGGCCCGGCCAGATCGCCAGCGGCGACGACACGCCGACCTGCTGCTGCGCCTCGTTCAGCATCAGTCCCCACGAGATCGACGGCCGGTGCACGCCGACGCCGAGATAGGAGAGGCCGGCCTCGGTCAGGATGCCGGCGGCGAAATAGAGCGTGAACTGGACGATCATCACGCCGGCGATGTTGGGCAGCACATGGCGGGCCAGCACGAAGATCTTGCCACGCCCGTAGAGCTTGGCGGCGGTGATGAAGTCCTCGTTCAGGACGCCCATCGCGGCCGAGCGGATGACGCGGGTGAAGGAGGGCGTGAAGAAGGCGGTCAGCGCCAGGATGGTGGTGAGCGCGCCGGAGCCCATCGTCGCGGCGAGCACCAGCGCGGTCACCATGCCGGGGATCGACAGCAGGATGTCGGCGCCGCGCGAGATCGCCTCGTCGGTGATCTTGCCGGAGGCGGCGGCGGCGAGGCCGGCGATCGTGCCGAGGATCAGGCTCAGCGTGGCGCCACCGGCGCCGACCAGGATCGAGGTGCGCGCGCCGACCATCAGTTGCGCGATGATGTCGCGGCCGAGCACGTCGGTGCCGAGCCAGTGGCCGGGCGTTCCCGCCGGCAGCAGGCGGTTGCGGATCACCGGGATGTTGGGGTTCGACGGCAGGTAGAAGAACGACACCAGCGCGACCGCCAGGAAGATCGTGGTCAGGATCAGGCCGAGGATCAGCGAGGCGTTGCGCGGCAGCTTGCGGCGGGATTTCCGCGCCGGCGGCGAGATCGGCACGCCGGGGCCGGCGGAGCCGCTGGCCGGGGCCGGGGCGTGGGTGGATTTGCTCATGGTCATCATGGGGCTTCTCCCGATCACCGGCTCGACCGGACGCGCGGGTCCAGGATGCCGTAGAGGAGGTCGACGAGCAGGTTGACGCCGATGACGAAGATGATGATCAGCATCACGGTCGACTGCACGACGATCACCTCGCGGGCGGCGACGTTGGCGAGCATCATGCGGCTCAGCCCCGGCAGCGAGAACACGGTCTCGATGATCACGGTGCCGCCGATCAGTTCGGCGATCTGCAGGCCGACGATGGTCACGAGCGGCAGCGAGGCGTTGCGCAGGCCAACCTTGAGGAGCGCCTCGGTGCGGGTCATGCCGACGGCGCGCGCGGTGCGCAGGTAGTCCTGGTTCATCACGTCGAGCACGGCCGAGCGGACATAGCGGATCAAGACGGCGGCCATGATGAGGCCGAGCGACAGCACCGGCAGCACGAGCGAGCGGATGGCGCCCCAGGGGCTGACCGACCAATCGGTCCAGCCGCCGGTCGGCAGCCAGCCGAGGCGGACGCCGAAGAGCAGCGAAAGCAGGATGCCGGCCCAGAACACCGGCACGGCGACGCCGACCTGGCTGATCAGCGCGAGGATGGCGCCGGACGGCGTGCCGACATTGCGCGCGGCGTAGGTGCCGACGGGAATGGCGATGATCAGGCCGAGGATCAGCCCGGAAAGGGCGAGCGGGATGGAGACGGAAAGCCGGGCGGTGACGAGGTCGGAGACGCGCTCATTGGTGCGGAAGGAGCGGCCGAGATCGCCGGAGAGCATGTTGCCGATCCAGTCGAAATACTGGACGAACAGCGGCCGGTCGAGGCCGTAGCT
Source organism: Pseudomonadota bacterium (assembly GCA_023391905.1). GTDB lineage: Bacteria > Pseudomonadota > Alphaproteobacteria > Rhizobiales > Kaistiaceae > Kaistia. The sequence continues at coordinate 3,837 of JAEWAD010000423.1, forward strand.
GTGCGCGAGCGCGTTGATCGCCTCCGGCGTCGCGCCCTTGCCGAGCACGACCGCGGCGACGTTGCCGCCGGCGCCCCGGATCAGGAGGAAGATCGCCACGGAGGCGATGAAGATGGCGCCCAGGAAGAACACCAGTTTGCGCAGGACGTAGATCGCCATCAAGCTTTCCCGGAGAGGATCGACGGATGCGGCCGCCGCCGGCCCGGAGGCTGCGGCGGCCGCTTCTTAGGCTGGTCGGCTTACCAGTGCAGCTTGTTCATCTCGATCGCGACGCCGACGCGCGGCTCCTCGAAGCCCTTCAGGCCGGCGTCGAACAGGCCGACGCCCTTCTTGGCGATCAGCGGGACGATGACGGCGTCCTTGCGCAGGATGTCGGCGGACTTCTTCATCTGCGCCGCGTAGTCCTCGTCGGTCAGCGCGACGTCGGCATCGGCGAGCGCCTTGGTGTATTCGGCCGAGCAATAGGTGCTCCAGCCGGCCTTGGCCTCGTCCTGGCAGGCCCACTGCACCGGGTTGGCGTCGCCCGACATGATCGTCACGTCGAACTGCGGCGGCCGGCCCTGGAAGATCAGCTGCGAGTAGCGGGCGAGGTCGATGGCGTTGCGGGTGACGTTGAAGCCGGCGGCCTGCATGGCGGGAACCATGATGTCGGCCGGCAGCGACAGGTCCGGCACGTCGCTGAGCGAAGCGTATTCGAGCGGCGTGCTCGCATAGCCCTTCTCGGCGATCGTCGCCATCGCGCCTTCCATGTCATACGGGAACGGGCAGGTCTCGGCGTTCTCCGGCGAGTACCAGACCTGGTTCGGCAGCGCGAAGGTGCAGGTGTTCTCCGCGCCCCAGGCCGCGCCGAAGGCGTCGTTGTAGGACTGGCGGTCGAGCGTCCGCGCGATCGTCTCGCGCAGATCCTTGTCGAGCTTCTGGTTCAGCACCGCATAGGTCGGCTCGCCGACCTGCGGGTAGGTGACGAGCGTGAACTTCTTGTCGAGCTCGCGCTTCGAGAGCTGCTCCCAGAGGTCGATGGTGATGACCGGGAGGGAGTCGACTTCGCCCGCCTCGAGCGCGTTCAGGCCGGCCGTGCCGTCGGTGATGATGCGGACGGTGACGTTCTCGACCGCCGGCTTCCTGCCCCAGTAGGTCGGGTTGGCGGCGAACTCGAAGGCGCTGTTGGTGGTGTAGTTGGCGAGCTTGTAGGGGCCGGTGCCGATCGGGTTGGTGGCGATGTTGGCGGCGTTCGCCTCGGGCTGGATCAGGCCGGAAATCGCGCCCATGCCGCGCCAGAAGTTCTGGCTCGGGCGGGAGAGGGTGACCTTGACCGTGCGGTCGTCGACCTTCTCGATGCCGGTCACCGCCTCATAGGCGGCGGCGTAGTCGACGACCGGGCTCGCCTTCATGGTGTTCAGCGAATAGATGACGTCCTCGGCCGTCACCGGCGCGCCGTTGGAGAAGGTCGTCTCGCGGATCTTGAAGGTGTAGGTCTTCTTGTCGTCGCTGATCGTCCAGCTCTCGGCGACGCCCGGCTCGACGCTGCCGTCCTTGTTGAAATAGACGAGCGGCTCGACGATGTTGGCCGGAATCCACAGCCGCATCGCCGTCAGGTTGCTCTTGACGAAGTCGAGCGTGCCGGGGTCCTGGCGGGCGACGAGGACCATCTTGTTCTCGGCCGCGCGCGGCGAGGCGGCTTCGGCCATCGAGCCGGCGCCGAGCGCGCCGGCGAAGAGCGCCGCCGCTGCCGTCAGCAGGCCGAGGCGCTTGGTGATCGAGTTCATTTTTCCCTGCATGTCCCAATTTCCCTTCTGGAAGTATCGGACGCTGAAACGTCTCTCGGTGGCGCGACCGATCCGGTCGCGGACCACGAT
>JAEWAD010000432.1 GCA_023391905.1 Pseudomonadota bacterium
TTTCAATCCGCTGCTCTACCAACTGAGCTATCCGGGCCCAGCGAACCGGCCCGGAAACAGGTGCCGCTCGCGAAGTCAGGGCCTTATAGGCGACCGTTCGAAACGTGTCCAGAGGCGTCGCGCAGAAGATCGCGGCCTGTGAACAACCGGGAGGCCACCCGGCGGCCAGGGCCGCCGGAAGGCCACGCCGGCTCAGCTTTCCTCGTCGTCGCCGGCGTCGCGCTCGACCACGGGAATCGCATAGGCGCCCGACAGCCAGCGGTGCAGGTCGATGTCCTTGCAGCGCTTCGAGCAGAACGGATAGAAGGCGCGCACCGTCTCCTTGCCGCAATTGGCGCAACGCCTCGGCGCGCGCAGCGGCAGGATCTCGGCACTCTTGGTTTCGTCAGTCATGGTCTTCCTCGTCAGGCCGGCCCGAGCCAGCCCTTGCGGACGGGGTAGCCCTCCCCGTCGAGCATCGCGATGGTTTCGAAGAGCGGCAGGCCGACCACCGACGTGTACGAGCCGACCAGCTTGACGACGAAGGTGCCGGCGATGCCCTGGATGGCATAGCCACCCGCCTTGTCGCGCCACTCTCCCGAACCGAGATAGGTCTCGATCTCCGGCCTTCCAAGCCGCTTGAAGCGCACCTTGGTCTCGACCAGGCGCTGGCGCACGGCGCCCTTCGGCGTCAGCAGGCAGACGGCCGTGTAGACCCGGTGCGAGCGGCCGGAGAGCAGGCGGATGCAGTCGGCCGCCTGGTCGTGGAACTCGGCCTTGGGCAGGATGCGCCGGCCGACGGCGACGACGGTGTCGGCGGCGAGGATGTAGCTCTCGGCGAAATCGGGCGTGCGCGCCGCCATGGCGCGGGCCGCGTCCGCCTTGCTGCGGGCGAGCCGCTTGGCGAGGCTGCGCGGCAGCTCGTTCTTGAGCGGTGTCTCGTCGACCGAGGTCGGCAGCAGGCTGTCCGGTTCCAATCCTGCCTGGGCGAGGAGTTGCAGCCGCCGCGGGCTGCCCGATGCAAGCAGGAGTTTGGGAGTGCCTGTCATTCTACCGTCCGGTCGAAAATCGAAGGGAGCGCCGCCTGAACCGCCGGAAATCTGGCGCGCGACGCGCGGCGGAACGTAGCCGAATTGCCCCTTCAAGGGAACAGCGCCGGCACCGCCCTGTCCGGCCTAGCCGCTCGGCAGCGGCGCCCAGCCGAAACGCGCCTTGATCCGCGTGCGCAGCTGGTCGCGCACGTCGCGATAGGCGTCGAGGATCTGCTCGCGCGTGCCGGTGACGAGGGTGGGATCGGGCATCGGCCAGTATTCCACCTCGACCGCCATCGTCCGCGTCAGCTCGAGCGCGCGGTGATGCGCCTGCGGCGACAGCGTGACGACGAGATCGAAATTCATGTCCTCGAGGTCTTCGATCGTCTGCGGCCGGTGGCGCGAGAGATCGAGCCCGCTCTCCTCCATGACGACCGGCACGAACGGGTCCGGATCGCCCTTGCGCACCCCGGCGGAGGCGACATAGAGGCGCGGGAACAGCTGGCCGGCGAGCGCCGCCGCCATCGGCGAGCGGATCGCGTTCATGCCGCAGACGAACAGCACGGCGCCCGGTGGCCGCGCATCGCGGGAGGGAAGCACACCCGGAGCGTCGGCGGCGGCCAAGCTCAGCCTTTCCAGTGCAGGGCGCAGATCAGCGTGAACAGGCGCCGCGCCGTCTCGAAATCGACCAGGATCTTGCCGGCAAGCCGCTGCATCAAGAGCCGCGAGCCGTCGTCATGCACGCCGCGCCGGCCCATGTCGATCGTCTCGATCTGGCTCGGCGTCGCGGTGCGGATCGCGGCGTAGTAGCTGTCGCAGATCAGGAAATAGTCGCGCACGATCTTGCGGAGCGGCGTCAGCGACAGCGCGTGCAGGATCAGCGGCGCGTCCGCCTCGTCGCGCACGTCGAAGACGAGGCGGTTCTCGCGGATGGAGAGATGCAGCCGGTAGCGGCTCACCGGATGCTCCGGCAGCGTGAAGCGGTTGTCCTCGATCAGGTCGTAGATGGCGATCTTGCGCTCGTGGTCGACGTCGGCGGAGGCACGGCCGAGCGTCGCCCCGTCGAGATCGACGGCGACCAGCCGGCCATCGATCTCGGGAGCCGTCGCTTCGGCCATGGTTGGATCCGCTTTCATCGATCGGCGGCCGATCCTGCTACAGATTGAGACGGATCGCCACCGAGCGGGCATGCGCGCCGAGGCCCTCGGCCTCGGCCAGCGCGATCGCCGCCGGACCGAGAACGCGCAGCTGCTCCGGACCGGTGCGCAGGATCGAGGTGCGCTTCATGAAATCGAGCACCGAAAGGCCGGACGAGAACCGCGCCGAACGCGCCGTCGGCAGCACGTGGTTGGAACCGCCGACATAGTCACCGATCACCTCGGGCGTGGTCCGTCCGACGAAGATGGCGCCGGCGTTGCGCACCTTCGCGACCAGCGGCTCGGGGTCGGCGACGGCGATCTCGAGATGCTCCGGCGCGATCCGGTCGGAGAGCGGCACGGCGTCA
>JAEWAD010000465.1 GCA_023391905.1 Pseudomonadota bacterium
GCTGGCGGGAGATCTCGGACGTCGTCAGCGGGGGATCGATCGACTTCAACTGGGCGATCAGCGCGGTGCGCGCCTTGTCGTAAACCGAACGACGCGCGTCTCCGGATTCGGTCTCGAACCCGGACACCGCCTTTTTCAATACCGCGTAATAGTCGGTCATCGTCCCATTCTACTAACTGACACGTCCGAACCGGCGCCTGAAGTCGGCAGCCTTAGTCCTGGAACGGATCCTGAACCAGAATTGTATCGTCGCGTTCCGGGCTGGTCGACAGGAGCGCGACCGGCGCGCCGATCAGCTCCTCGACGTGGCGAACATACTTCACGGCCTGCGCCGGCAGGTCGTTCCAGCTACGGGCGCCGGCGGTGGAATCCTTCCACCCTTCCAGCGTCTCGTAGATCGGCTCGACCCGGGCCTGCGCCGCCTGCGAGGCCGGGAGATAATCGATCTCACGGCCGTCGAGCCTATATCCAACGCAAATCTTGATTTCTTCAAGGCCGTCGAGAACATCGAGCTTGGTGAGCGCGATGCCGGTGATGCCGGAGGTGCGGACCGTCTGGCGAACCAGCACGGCGTCGAACCAGCCGCAGCGGCGCTTGCGCCCCGTCACGGTGCCGAATTCGCGGCCGCGCGTGCCGAGGAAATCGCCGACTTCGCCGGTCTGCTCGGTCGGGAACGGGCCCTCGCCGACGCGGGTCGTGTAGGCCTTGGTGATGCCGAGCACGTAGCCGACGGCGCCCGGGCCCATGCCCGAACCGGTCGCGGCCTGGCCGGCGACGGTGTTGGACGAGGTCACGAACGGATAGGTTCCGTGGTCGATGTCGAGCAGGGCACCCTGCGCGCCCTCGAACAGGATGCGCTTGCCGGCGCGGCGCTCGCGGTCGAGCAGCTGCCAGACCGAATCCATGAACGGCAGCACCTTGTCGGCGACCGAGGCGAGCTCCTCGTAGAGGCTATCGACCGAAATCTCGTCCTGGCCAAGGCCGCGGCGCAGCGCGTTGTGGTGCGCCAGCAGGCGCTCGATCTTCTCGCGCAGCGCCGGCAGGTCGGCGAGGTCCATGACGCGGATGGCGCGACGGCCGACCTTGTCTTCGTAGGCCGGGCCGATGCCGCGCTTGGTGGTGCCGATGCGGGTGCCGGAAGTGCTGTTCTCGCGGAACGCGTCGAGGTCGCGGTGCAGCGACAGGATCAGCGCGGCGTTCTCGGCGATGCGGAGATTGTCGGGTCCGACCTTGACGCCCTGAGCCTCGAGGCGGCCGATCTCGGCGACGAGCGCATGCGGATCGACGACGACGCCGTTGCCGATGACGCCGAGCTTGCCCGGACGCACCACGCCCGACGGCAGCAGGCTGAGCTTGTAGGACACGCCGTCGATGACGAGCGTATGGCCGGCATTGTGACCGCCCTGGAAGCGCACGACGATGTCGGCGCGCTCGGAGAGCCAGTCGACGATCTTGCCCTTGCCTTCGTCGCCCCATTGCGATCCGACGACGACTACATTCGCCATTGAAACTACCCTTTTCGACGTGCTGCTACAGCTTATGCCGCGCGACCGGGCGCGCGATAGACCCCGTTGCCGGCGAACGACCAGCACAAGGCGCGCGGACTATATAGACTCCGTATCACGGGCGCGACCCCCCGCCGCCCCATCTTCCGGCGTCAATTCGCCCAGAAGACCTCCTGATCGGCGGGCCAGCTGATCGAGAAGGCGTTTTGGATCTCCTTCGTCTCGCCCGGCGCGTAGTCATAGCGCCACGCGACCACCCCGCGGCGGCCGTCGACGGCCGTTTCGGTCGGCGGCGTCGCCACCGGAAGCGACTCGATCGCGATCGCCTTCGCTTCCGCGACGGGCAGCTGGTCGAGCACGACGATCGCCATCGGACGCTTGTGCCGATTCTCGACCTTGATCCGATAGCGCCGCTCATCCGTCCGCTGCGACGAGATCAGGCCGCGCTCGCCGGTCTGCTGCTGCACGGTGGTGCGGGAGACCGCGACCTTGTCGTCGACGCCGAAGCCGAGGGCGACCTCGTCGTTCGGCGCGGTGAACGGCAACGCCACCGTCCCGGCGAACGCGCCGTCGCGATAGAGCACGGCCTCGCCGCCGAGATAGGGCGCGCCCGACGCGTTCTTGAACCGCGCCGTCAGATAGGCGGTCTCGCTGATCGCCGGCACGGCGCGCACCTCGAGCAGCGGCGTCACGCTCTCGCCGCCGATGCGGAGCGAGCGCTGCCCCTCGCCCGAGGTGACGGTGACCGGATCGGTGATCCGGTACTCGGCGCGGAAATCGCCGAAATCGGCGACCGCCTCGGCCTGGCCGATGGCGTCATAGCCGCCACCGCGGGCCTCGGCGAGCAGCGGCGGCGCGGCCGCCGGCGCCGGACGCGCGACGGCGAGCGATTCGCGCTCCTTCGCCTCATAGCGCGGCACGAAGCGGACAATGCTCTCGAAAAGCTCGGGCGCCTGGGTGCCCTCGGCCGGGCGCGCGGTCGAAAGGACCAGCGCGACATTGTTCCAGTCCTCGCCCGTCTCCTGATGCAGCTCGGCGCGGCGGACGAGATCGAGCTTCGGCTCGCCGCCCGCCTCGTCGAGCGAAAGCGACATATCGTAGGCGGGCGTCCAGCCGGCGGCCTGGGTGCGGTAGCGCAGCGTCAGCCGCCCGCTCGCGGGCTGGTCTGTGGAGATCTCGACGCGGGCGACCCGCTTCGGCAGCGGCGGCGGCAGCATGTCGAGCGCGCGCTGGCGACCGGCGATCGTCTTCTCCAGCGCCCGCTTCTCGATCATCACCCCGGCGCGCAGGCCGGCGACCTTCTCGCGCTCGGAACCAAGCCCCTCGGCGGTGCCGGCCCAGTCACCGACCGGCTTGCCGTCGGCAAAGCCCTTGGCGAGGCCCTGCGGCAGGCTCTCGGCCAGGCCGTCGACGAACTTGACCCGGAGGTCGAGCGCGGCGAGCCGGTCGTCGAGGCCGCGCATGCGATCGTTCAGCCCGTCGATCTCGGTCTCGATGCCGTTGCGCACGGGATCGCTGTCGGGATCGGCGTCGCGCGGCTTCGTCTCGACCGAGCGAATGACGACGCCGCCCGCCGCCAGCCCCTCGACCCGGAGGCTGTCCTGCGCCATGTCGGCCGGCAGATCGTCCACCACCAGCACGCTGAGACCGGCCGGCACGGAGAAGCCCGCCTCGCGCTGGATCGCGGCGCTCTGCGGATGCACGGTCACGGCGGTGATCCGGCTCTCGAGGGCGACGTCGCCGGCAAGGACCGGTGCCGTGGAGGCGGCGAGCACCGCGAGCGACAAGGCGAGGATCTTCATGGGCATGCTGACTTTCCACAAAGGATGGTACGCGGCCCGCCACGGCAGACTGGCAGGCCAATGCCCGCATAGCGGGTGATTGTGGTATCGCTGCGCCGCAATTGCGCTCGCCATGTGGAAAATGCGGCGAACCCGGTCACGCGACGCCGTTCGCCTTCTTCCACTGGCGCAGGCGGCCGCGCGCATTGGCATAGGGCGACGACGTGTTGAACTGGATCATCCGGCCCATCGTGTAGGCCTCGTACCAGGGCGCGCCATAGAGCCCCGCGTCGTCCTGCCGCTCGATCAGCGCCACGAGACGATCCTTCGCCGACGCGAGGCGCCGCAGCAGTTCCTCGAAGGGAAGATCCGCATAGTCGGCGTAGAATTTCTGCGCCAAGGCACCGAGCTGGTTCCACTTGTAGCCGGTCTCGGGAAAATCGACCGGCTCGCCCGCATCCCGCCGGTCATGCCATTTCAGCACCAGCTCGTTCCAGCCGGTCAGATAGGCGACGAGGTCGTGCACGCTCATGTGGCTGCCCTTGGCGTGGCCCTCGAGCGTCTTCTCACCCGTCCGCCCGGTCGGAACCGTGGCAAGCTCCTTCATCAGCTTGTCGAAGCTGGAGCCGATCGCTTCGAGAAGCTCGGCCTTGCTCGCCGGTACGGTCATCTGATTCCCCCTGAGGCGCACAACAGATCCCCTCCCCCTTGCGGGGAGGGCTAGGGAGGGGGTACCGGCGCAGACCATCCGGCGCCCCCGGCACCGCATCAGATCCATGGTCGCAGACCGAGGCAGTACCCCCACCCCGCCCCTCCCCACAAGGGGGGAGGGAGAATAGAGGCCCGCCCACCCCTTGGCAGCAGCGGTCCGACAGGGCTATCCAGACCTCTTGCTGTCCGAGGCCAGTCCATGTCGTTTCTCTCCGGGGCCTTCGCCTGGTTGTTCAACCGGCCCTATCTCCTGCTCGCGCTGACCTTCCTGTTCTGGGCGATCAATATCGTGCTCGGCCGCTATGTCGTCGGCTCGATCCCGCCGGTGGCGCTGGCGCAGATCCGCTGGCTCGGCGCGTCGCTGATCATCCTGCCCTTCGCCTGGCCGCACCTGAGGCGCGACTGGCCGGCGATTCGCGGTAGCCTCGGCATCATGCTGCTGCTCGCCGCCTCCGGCATCGGCGCCTACAACACCCTCGCCTATTACGGCCTGCAGTACACGGAGGCGCTGAACGGCCTTCTGATGCAGTCGATCGCGCCGCTCGTCATCGGCGTCTGGTCGCTGATCCTGTTCAAGGATCGCATGTCGGCCGCGCAGATCACCGGCGTCTGCCTGTCGCTCTGCGGCGTCATCCTGATCGTCTGCCGCGGCGATCCGGCCGTGCTGCTGCACCTGACGCTCAATATCGGCGACATCATCATGCTGGTCGCGATCAGCTGCTACGGCTTCTATTCGGCGCTTCTGAAGAAGGGGCCGCGCATCCACTATCTCTCGATGCTCGGCTTCACCATTCCCGCCGGCGCGGCGATGATCCTGCCCTTCTTCGCGTGGGAGATCGCCTCCGGCCAGGTGATGCACGCGACGCCGCTCACCTTCGCCGTGCTCGCCTATGTCGTCGTGATCCCCTCGGTCGTCGCCTACATGTTCTTCAATCGCGGCGTCGCGCTGATCGGGCCGAACCGCGCCGGACCGTTCTTCCACCTGCTGCCGGTGTTCGGTTCAGCGATCGCCATCGTCTTCCTCGGCGAACAGCCACGCTGGTTCCACGGCGCCGGCTATGCGCTGATCCTCGGCGGCATCGCCATCGCGCAACTGAGCCTGGCCAGGATTCGGGCGTTCGGGCGGTAGCTTTCTCTCTCCGTCTCTTCACCTCTCCCTCAGGGAGAGGCCGACGGCAGCAGACCAGCGGGTGACGGTTTACGGCCTATCCGGATGGTTCCCCGCCTTCCCCACCCTCGCCGTCCTCCCGGGCAAGCGCAGCGCGACCCGGGATCCATTCAGCCGGACTGTTGGCCGCGTGAAACACCCCATTCCCGGCTGCATGGATCCCCGCCTTCGCGGGGATGACGGGAGCGCGCGATGCTCCGCCGGTCCTACTCCATACATCGCCGGCGCAAACACACCGGCCCAAGTACAAAAAGAAAAGGGCGACGGTTGCCCGTCGCCCCTCTTCATTCCAGCAATGAAGCCGCGTCTCAGAACGTCAGGCGCTTGGCCTGGACCACGCCCTCGAGCGCGCTGACGCGATCGATGACGCTGTCCGAGATCGCCTCGTCGACGCCGATCAGCGCGATCGCATCCTCGCCCGGCGCCTTGCGGCCCAGGTTGAAGGTGGCGATGTTGATGCCCTCGCTGCCGAGCAGGCTGGCAAAGCGGCCGATGAAGCCCGGCTTGTCCTTGTTGGTGACGTAGAGCATGTGGGGGCCGAGCTCGGCCTCCATGTTGATGCCCTTGATCTGGATGATGCGCGGATTGACGTCGCCGAACACGGTGCCGGCGACCGAACGCTCCTGCCGCTCGGTCGTGACGGTCAGGCGGATGTAGTTCTCGTAGGCGCCCTGCTGCTCGCGGCGGACTTCCTCGACGGCGATGCCACGCTCCTTGGCGATCGCCGGCGCCGAGACCATGTTGACGGTCTGCAGCTGCGGACGCAGCACGGCGGCGAGCGCCGCAGCGGTCAGCGCGCGGACGTTCATCTCCGCGACCTCGCCCTCATATTCGAGCTTGATCGCCTTGATGCCGGTCTCGGTGAGCTGGCCGGCGAACGAGCCGAGTTGCTCGGCCAGCTTGACGAACGGCGTCAGGCGCGGCGCTTCCTCGGCCGTGATCGAGGGCATGTTCAAGGCGTTCGAGACGGCACCCTTCACCAGGTAGTCGGCCATCTGCTCGGCCACCTGCAGGGCGACGTTCTCCTGCGCTTCCGTGGTCGAGGCGCCGAGATGCGGCGTCGCGACGACGTTGGGCAAGCCGAACAGCACGTTCTCGGTCGCGGGCTCTTCCTCGAACACGTCGAAGCCGGCGCCAGCCACCTTGCCGGACTTCAGCGCCTCGGCGAGGTCCTTCTCGACGACCAGGCCACCGCGCGCGCAATTGATGATGCGGACGCCGTCCTTCATCTTCTCGATCGCCTTGGCGTCGATGATGCCGCGGGTCTTGTCGATCAGCGGCGTGTGCAGGGTAATGAAGTCGGCGCGGCGGAACAGCTCGTCGAGGTCGACCTTCTCGACGCCGAGGTCGATCGCCCGCTCCGGCGACAGGAACGGATCGAAGGCGATGACGCGCATCCGGAGGCCGACGCCGCGCTCGGCGACGATCGAGCCGATATTGCCGCAGCCGATGATGCCGAGCGTCTTGCCCGTCACCTCGACGCCCATGAAGCGGTTCTTCTCCCACTTGCCGGCCTGGGTCGAGGCGTTCGCCTCGGGGATCTGGCGGGCGGTCGCGAAGATCATCGCGATCGCATGCTCGGCGGTGGTGATCGAGTTTCCGAAGGGCGTGTTCATCACGATGATGCCCTTCGCCGTCGCGGCCGGAATGTCGACATTGTCGACGCCGATGCCGGCGCGGCCGATGACGCGGAGGTTCTTCGCCGCGGCGATGACCTTCTCGGTCACCTTGGTGTTGGAGCGGATGGCGAGACCATCATAATTGCCGATGATCTCGAGCAGCTTCTCCTTGTCCTTGCCGAGATCCGGCAGGTAATCGACCTCGACGCCACGATCCTTGAAGATCTGGACGGCGGTCTTGGAGAGCTTGTCGGAAATGAGAACGCGCGGTGCCATGTGCTTTGTGTCCCTGGTTACCTAGCGCCGTCGTCATCCCGGACGAAGCGAAGCGTAGATCCGGGATCCATGCAGCCGAAGCCTGGGGCCGTATGGATCCCCGCTTTCGCGGGGATGACGCCTGAGGGCGTGCGGACGCTGGTATGAAACTGGAATATCGAGCGAACGGGCGGGGCCGAGGCCCCGCCGGCTGAAACTCAGGCGGCCTGGAGGGCGGCCTTCTGCGACGCGAAGGCCCAGTCGAGCCATTCGGTCAGGATCGCGAGGTCGGACGCCTCGATCGTCGCGCCGGTCCAGATGCGCAGGCCCGCAGGCGCGTCGCGATAGGAGCCGATGTCATAGGCGACGCCGGCCTTGTCGAGCGCCGAGACGATCGCCTTGGCGAAGGCCGCCTGGGCCGCGTCGTCGAGCGCCTTGATCGCCGGATCGGTGATGACCAGACAGACCGAGGTGTTGGAGCGCGTGTTCTCGACCACCGGCAGGAAATCGATCCAGTCGGTCTTGGCGACCCAGTCGGCCAGCACCTTCAGATTGGCGTCGGCGCGGGCCGTCAGGCCCTTCCAGCCGCCGAGCGACTGCGCCCAGCCGAGCGCGTCGAGATAGTCCTCGACCGCCATCATCGACGGGGTGTTGATCGTTTCGCCGACGAAGATGCCGTCGATCAGCTTGCCGCCCTTGGTCATGCGGAAGATCTTGGGCAGCGGCCAGGCCGGCTTGTAGGTCTCGAGACGCTCTACTGCGCGGGGCGACAGGATCAGCATGCCGTGGGCGCCCTCGCCGCCGAGCACCTTCTGCCAGGAGAAGGTGACGACATCGAGCTTGTCCCAGGCGAGATCCTGCGCGAAGGCGGCCGAGGTGGCGTCGCAGATCGTCAGGCCGGCGCGGTCGGCGGCGATCCAGTCGCCGTTCGGAACGCGGACGCCGGAGGTGGTGCCGTTCCAGGTGAAGACGACGTCGCGGTCGAAATCGACCTTGGCGAGGTCCGGC
>JAEWAD010000074.1 GCA_023391905.1 Pseudomonadota bacterium
GCCAAGCTCTACGCCTACTGGATCACCGTGAACTATCGGCAGGCGTACGGCATGCACGCCTCGAACGGCATTCTCTTCAATCACGAGAGCCCGCTGCGTGGCGAAACCTTCGTGACCCGGAAGATCACGCGCGGCGTTGCGGCGATCGAGCACGGCCTGCAGCAGACCATCCATCTCGGCAATCTCGAGGCGCGACGGGACTGGGGCCATGCGCGGGACTACGTCGAGGGCATGTGGCGCATCGTGCAGCATGCCGAAGCCGACGACTTCGTCCTCGCGACGGGCGAGACGCACACCGTCCGCGAGTTCGTCGAGCGCGCCTTCGGGGAAGTCGGGCGAACGATCGAGTGGTCCGGACGCGATGCGGAGGAAATCGGGCGGGATGCCCGGTCGGGCGCGCGGCTGATCGCGATCGATCCGCGCCATTACCGCCCGACCGAAGTCGAGCACCTGCACGGCGATCCGACGAAGGCCCGGGTTCAGCTCGGGTGGCGTCATCGGGTCACCTTCCCGGAGCTGGTTGCCGAGATGGTTCAGTCGGATCTCCGTACGGTATTGCGCGAGGTTGGCCGAAATGACCGCAGCGCCTGAGGACGATACGTTTCCGCTGGCCGGAAAGCGGATCTGGGTGGCCGGGCATCGCGGCATGGTGGGGTCGGCGATCGTGCGCCGGCTGACCCGCGAGCCGTGCGAAGTGCTGACGGTCACGCGGGATGAACTTGATCTCAGGCGCCAGGCCGCTACCGAGGCCTGGATCGACGCGATGGAGCCGGATGCAATCGTCGTCGCGGCGGCGCGGGTCGGCGGCATCCAGGCGAATGCCTCGCATCCGGCCGCCTTTCTCTACGACAATCTGGCGATCGCGACGAACATCATCGAGGGCGCCCGACGCGCCGGCGTGGAGAAGCTGCTCTTCCTGGGATCGAGCTGCATGTATCCCCGTGAGGCGGCGCAGCCGATTGCCGAGGCTGCCTTGCTGGCGGGGCCGCTCGAGCCGACGAACGAGCCCTATGCGATCGCCAAGATCGCTGGGCTGAAGCTGGCGGAGAGCTATCATCGCGAGCATGGCTGCCGGTTCATCTCGGTCGTGCCACCCAATCTCTATGGGCCCGGCGACAATTATGAGCCGGAGTCCGCCCATGTGCTGGCGGCGTTGATCCGCCGGTTCCACCTGGCGAAGGACGACAGGCTCGCCCGTGTGGCCATTTGGGGCTCCGGCTCACCGACGCGGGAGTTCCTGCATGTCGATGATCTCGCCGATGCCTGCGTGCTGCTGCTCCGGCGCTATGAAGCGGCGCCCTTCATCAATGTCGGCAGCGGCCGGGAGATTTCGATCCGAGCTCTGGCCGAGCTTGTCGCGGAGTTGACGGAATATCGGGGCGGGATCGATCTGGATCCCACGCGGCCGGACGGCACGCCGCGAAAGGTGATGGATGTGAGCCGGATCCGCGCCATGGGGTGGCAGCCTCGCATCGGCCTGCGGGAAGGTATCGCGGCCACCTATCGTGACTGGCTGGCGCAGGCTGCCGGCGTCAGCGCATGACGGACCTCGGGTGCGCCCGCGGCTCCGGGCGCCATCGTGAGGATCGCCCGCCATCGGCGGCCGGGGCCATTCATCGTCTCACAGGCAGAGGACGGCCCTAGCTCGGCTTGGTCGTGCTTTTTCACGCGAATCGAGAAACGCTTCGCTCGTCAGCGCGCTAGGTCGTGGGCGCGGCCTGCCGCAGTCCCCGGATCAGGCCGAGATAGAAGCGGCCCTGCCCCAGCACCAGGAGGATCATCACCCCATAGACCAGCAGCATGACGCCACCGCCCAGGACAAGCTCGCCGACGCGGCCAAGGTCGGCCCCTCCGAGGCGATCAACCAGCTCCGACGCGGCGAGCGCCACACCCGCGGCGGCGAGCGGCCGGACGATGGCCGGCACCAGGTCGCGCGGCGCGATGGGCCCGCCATGAGCGCTCCAGACGATATGGGGAAGGAACCACAGCATCATCGTGGCCGAATAGGCGGTGGCGACGCCGCGCGGACCATAGGGCAAACCGGCGATGCAGGCGGCTACGACCAGACCGGCCATGACGAGCGCGATCCTGAAGGATCGGTTCTGACGCCCGGTTGCGAGCAACAGCCAGCCAAACGGATTGGTGAGGCTGAAGACGAGCAAGGTCGGCGTCAGGATCTGGAAGATGATCGCGGCCTCTCCCCATTTCGGGCCGAACAGGACGAGGAAGAGCGGCTCGGCAAAGAGGCAGAGGAACAGGGTCAGTGGCAGCGACAGGGAGACCAGCAGGGCATATCCCTTCAGGAAATAGGCACGCAGCCGCTCGGGATCGTCCTGCAGGCGTGAAAGGGCCGAGAACGCCACGCTGCCGACGGCGTTGCTGAGATTGTCGATGGGCACCGAAATGAGCTGGTAGGCGCGCCCATAGTGGCCGAGCGCCTCGGCGCCCCAGACACGCCCGATCAGGATCTTTTCCAGATTGAAGCCGAGATAGGTGACGATGGTGTTCAGTGTGTTGGTGCCGCCGACGCGCAGGAGGGGAAGCACCTCGCGGGCGGCGAAACGGCATCCAGGCCTCCATCGCGTCGTCGCCCAGAGGCCGATCGTCGTTCCGAGCTGGAGGAAGAAGTTCGCCCCCACCAGAGCCCAGTAGCGATAGCCGGCCAGGGCGAGGATCGTACCGGCAAGAAGGCCCAGAACCTGCCCGGAAAACTCGATGAGCATCAACGCGCCAAAGCGCATCGATCGCTGCAGAATGGCGAGGTGCTGCACGCTCGCAGCGCTCAGCAGGAAGCCGGGCGCGAGCAGGATGGTCAGCCAGAACAGGCGCGGCTCGTCGTAGAAGGAAACGAGAAAGGGAGCCAGGACGCCACAGGCCGCCGCGAGCAGCGTGCCGATCAACATGTTGATCCAGAACAGCGTCGACAATTGCGTATCGGAGATGCTCCGCGCCTGGACTACCGCGGTCGACAACCCCGCCGAAGCGAACATCGCCATCATGCCGGTTACGGCGGTCGCCATGGCGACCAGGCCGAACTCGCTCGGATCGAGCAATCGCGCGAGGATCACCATGAAGGCGAGCCGAACGATGACGCTCAGTCCCTGCCCCAGCAGCTTGGCAAGGCCACTGCGCAGCGTCCTCTGCCGCAGGTCATCCATGGTGTTATCTCCATTGAACTGGCAAACGAGTCCACACAACCTGCGAGTGTATTGACGGTCTTGTTCATGGTTTGTTTCGCCATATGGCTGAGTGACTAAGCCCTTTTTGATCGTGCTTCACCGAGATCGAGTTGGTTCGGGCTGTGGCTGCCCAAAAAGCATGAGCCCCACGGCCAAATAGTCAGGCCGCCTTGGCAAGGCGTCGATCCTAGCCTCGTTGGCGATTGCTCCTCCAACGGGAAGTCCGCAGCGCCCTCAGGGGTCGGCAGCGGACGCGCGGGTCGGGCGCGACGAGGGTTGCCATGAAGGTGCTTGTTACCGGGCATCGCGGCTATATCGGCACCGTGATGGTGCCGATGCTGCTTGCGGCTGGCCATGTCGTGACCGGCTGCGATACCGACTTCTATGCCGAGTGTTCCTATGCGCCCGGCGGCGCCATCGCGTCGGTCCCGGAGATCCCATCGGACGTGCGGGACCTCGCCATGGACCAACTGCGCGGTTTCGATGCGGTAATCCATCTTGCGGCCCTTTCGAACGATCCGCTTGGCGATCTGAGCGAGGGCCTGACCTACGAGATCAACCATCTGGCGAGTGTGCGTCTCGCCACCCTGGCCAAGACAGCCGGTGTTCGGCGCTTCCTGTTCGCGTCCTCGTGCAGCAACTACGGCCGTTCCGGCGAGGACCTCGTCTCGGAGGCGGCGGTGCTGAACCCCGTGACCGCGTATGGCCGATCCAAGGCCAGGGCGGAGCGCGACATCGGGCGTCTCGCGGACCCCCGGTTCTGTCCGGTCTTCTTCCGGCCTGCGACGGCCTATGGCGTCTCGCCTCGCCTGCGTTCGGACGTCGTGCTCAACAATCTCGTCGCCGGCGCCGTGACGCGAGGGGTCTGCCGGCTGCAATCCGATGGCTCGCCCTGGCGGCCGGTGGTGCATGTCGAGGATATCGCGCAGGCGTTCCTGGCCGGGCTCGTCGCCGATGAGGCCCGCCTTCGTGGCCAGGCGTTCAATGTCGGCCGAACCGAGGAGAACTATCGCATCCGCGATCTGGCGGAGATCGTGACGTCGGTCGTTCCCGGATGTCGTTTTGAGGTCGCTGACGGCGCTGGGCCGGACAAGCGATCCTATCGCGTCTCATTCGAGAAGATCCGCCAGATGCTTCCCGAGTTCGTTCCGCGATGGGACGTCCGGCGCGGGACCGCCCAGCTTCAGGCGGCCTACCGTTCGTCCGAACTCGATCCGACGGCGGTGGACGGCCCCCGTTACCAGCGCATCGCCCAGATCCGGCTGTTGCTGACGGCCGGTGTCCTGGGCAGGGATCTCCGCCGACGCGCGCCGGTCTGGGAAGCCTCGGCCGTGGCGGCACCCTGATGGACACGCTGGTTAGCGGCCATGAGACGACCGCCCCCACTTCGATGGTCGAAGCGACGCCCGCGACGATCGGCGAGGACATCCACGCGCTGGTGCGCGACCTGTTTCCGATCTGTCGCAGCATTGCCGGCGAGGGCCTCCGGGAGACGCTGCGAGAATTGCAGCGTCGGATCGACCTGACGATCCACGAGGTGCCGACGGGCACGCGGGTATTCGATTGGGTGATCCCGAAGGAATGGACGATCCGGGATGCCTATATTCGCAACGCGGCCGGCGAGCGGGTCGTCGATTTCCGGGCCAGCAATCTGCACGTGATGAACTACAGTGTGCCGGTTCGCGCGAGCCTGGATCTGGCGGCGCTCCGGGAGCACATCTTCACCCTGCCCGATCAACCGGACGCCATTCCCTACCGGAAGAGCTATTTCGAAGAAGGATGGGGCTTCTGCATGGCGCATCGCGCCCTGATGGCCTTGCCCGACGGCCGCTACGAGGTCGTGATCGACGCGAGCCATGACGACGGAAGCATGAGCTATGGCGAGTATCTTCACCGTGGCACATCCGAGTCCGAAGTCCTGCTTTCCAGCCATATCTGTCACCCCTCCATGGCCAACGACAATTGCTCTGGCCCGGCCCTGCTGGCGCTGTTGGCGGCCGAGCTGGCGCGGCGGCAGACGCGGTACAGCTATCGTTTTGTTTGGGCGCCGAGCACGCTCGGCGCCATCGCCTGGCTCGCCCGCAACCACGCACGGGTAGACCGTATCCGGCACGGTCTCGTGGTCGCCTGCGTCGGTGACGGTGGAGGTCCGACCTACAAGCAAAGCCGGCGCGGTGATGCACCGATCGATCGGGCCGCAGCGCATGTGCTGCGTCACGCGGCGGCGACCGCTCGCGTGCTCCCGTTTTCGCCGGTCGGCTATGACGAGCGGCAATATGGCTCGCCCGGCTTCGACCTGCCCGTGGGGCTCTTTCAGCGCAGCCTGTTCGGATCGTTTCCCGAATACCACAGCTCAGCCGACGACCTCGATTTCGTGCGGCCGGAACATCTCGCCAGCTCCTATCGGATTATTTGCGGCATCATCGATGTGATCGAGCAGGATCATCGTCCCCTCAGTCTCGCCATGCATGGCGAGCCGATGCTCTCCCGGCACGGGCTCTTTGCGCGTACCTCGGAGGGCGGTGCCGGAGGGCCAGAAAATCTGGCCATACTCTGGACACTCAACCTGGCCGATGGCTCGCATTCGCTGCTCGATATCGCCGAGCGCGCCGGGCTTCCGTTCTCTGCCATCGTCTCGGCGGCGCGCAGCCTGCGGCAGTGCGGATTGCTGGCACCTCTTCCTTCGGAGGGGCATCCCCTGCCCTGATCCACCTGCCGCGGCCTCAGATCCAATGTGCCGGTAGGATCCGCCGCATCGCGTCGCTGACAATGTCGTCGCGACCGGTCGCGATTTTCCTCCCCGGCAGATAGTCGAACGGCGGCAGCAGCGATGCCGACCACGAGCGTCCGGCGACATAGCGGAACAGTCCCGCGGCATTGCCGATGTCGCCACGGCAGAGATGGCTGAGGCCCGACCAGTAGGCTCGCCCGACAAGCCCCCGCGCTGCCATGCGCGCCAGGCCAGGCGCATCGGGGTGTGATGCCCCCTCATGGGAAAAGAACCAATCGAACGCCGCTTCATAGGCGAGGATCTGCAGCCTTCGGTCTTGACGAACGAGGGCTGAACGCTCGGCCTCATGGCACCGCATGAACAGTTGCGGCCTGGTCGTCCTGGCGGCGCGCCCCCCGAGAAGGGTCAGCCGCATTATCAGCTCGAAATCGTCGGATTGATCGAGCGCGGTGCGGTAGTAGCCGGCACGCTTCTGGACGTCGGTCCGCACCACCGCTGAACAGCTCCCGACCAGAAAGAGCCCGGTGCGGCAGCAGGCCTTCAGGAACTCAGCGGACGACAGCAATTGCCAGTCCGCCTCGGTCGAGGCGGACTGGGGTTGCCCCGTCATCGGCTCGGTTGCTGCCAGCCGGCCGAAGGCAAAGGTCACGTCGGGGTTCCCCCGCAGAACCGACAGCGCGCGCGGAAGCGAGCCCTCCGTCACCAGATCGTCGGCGCAGAGAATCATGAAAGCGTCGGAAGCGGCCCAGTCGATCGCCTCGTTGAAGGAGGCGTGATGCCCGAGATTGCGGGGATGGCGAACCAGCGCGACGCGGGCATCCTCCGCCGCCAGCTGCTGGGCGATCTCGCAGCTGTCGTCGGTGGAGGCATTGTCGATGATGAGGACGCGCAGTTCCTCAACATCCTGCGACAGCACGCTCTCGACGCATGCCCTTAAGTACCGGCCGTAATTGTAGTTCGGAATGGCGACGTCGATGCTCGTCATGCCGGGCGCGCCTCTTGATTGCAGCTGCTTCGCAGCCATCTTGGGCGCCCACGACGACGGTTCCAATTCCTCCAGTCGCTCGATGCCGGCCCAGCGAGGGCAGGCCAATTCATCCGTGTGGACTAGGTATATGCGCAACTCTAGATAGAAATACTGAAGCAAGTGCCTTCATGGGTTGCATGCCCGATCATGGATGGTCTGCATAGAATCCCTCCGTCGAACGGACGGGAGTTCAGGGATGACCTATCACGCCGACACACGTGGCCGCGGACAGGCACCGGGATTCGATCGTTGCCGGCTCTGTGCATCGGATCTCCACCATGTCTTCGTCGATCTCGGAATGAGCCCCCTCTGCGAAAGCTTCCTGGAGGAGGAGGCGCTCGACCAAGGAGAAGTCACGTATCCTCTGCGCGTGATGGCGTGCGAGTTCTGTTTTCTCGTCCAGCTCAAGGCCTATGTGGCTCCGGACGAGATCTTCCGCGACTACGCCTATTTCTCCTCCTATTCATCGAGCTGGGTCGCGCACGCCAAGCGCTATTGCGAGGAGATCGTCGACCGGCTCGGCCTCGGTTCTCGGAGCCAGGTTGTCGAGATCGCCAGCAATGACGGCTATCTGTTGCAGCACTTCCTGCCACTCGGCGTGCCGGTGCTCGGCGTCGAGCCCGCCGCGAACGTGGCGCAAGTGGCGATCGACAAGGGCATCGAAACCCGCACGGCCTTCTTCGGTGTCGCGCTGGCCCGCCAGCTCGTGGCGGAGGGCAGGCAGGCCGACCTGATCATCGGCAACAACGTGCTGGCGCAGGTCCCCGATCTCAACGATTTCGTCGCCGGCATGGTGATCCTTCTCAAGCCGGACGGCGTGATCACGCTCGAGTTCCCGCACCTCGCGCGGCTCATCGCCGAGGGTCAGTTCGACACGATCTATCACGAGCATTTCTCGTATTTTTCGTTGCTCGCGATCGAACAGATCGCGGCGCGGCATCAATTGCGGTTGATCGATGTCGAGGAGATCCCCACCCACGGCGGCTCGCTCAGGGTGCACCTGGTACACGCCGCGTCGCGATTGCCGCAGAAGCCGGCCGCCGCAGGGCTGCTGGCCGATGAGCGCGCTCTCGGCCTCGATCGTGTCGAGACCTATGCCAGCTTCGGCGAACAGGTCCGTTCGACGAAGCGTGCCCTGTTGTCCCTCCTGATCTCGCTGAAGGATCAGGGGGCCGCGATCTGCGGCTATGGCGCACCCGGCAAGGGCAACACCCTGCTCAACTATTGCGGAATCGGCCGGGACTTCCTCGACTTCACGGTCGATCGTAATCCGCACAAGCATGGCCGCTACACGCCCGGCATGCGCATCCCGATCCTGCCGCCGGAGGCTATCGATATCGCCCGGCCGGACTATGTCCTGATCCTGCCGTGGAACCTGAAGGACGAGATCATGGAGCAGATGAGCCACATCGCGGGCTGGGGCGGCCGCTTCATCATCCCGATCCCCCGGCCGCGGATCATCGATCCCAGCGACATCGCGCAGACACGGGAGGTCGCGACATGAAGGTTGTCCTGTTTTGCGGCGGGCTCGGCACCCGCATCCGCGAATATCCGGAAAGCGTGCCCAAGCCGATGATTCCAATCGGACACCAGCCGATCCTCTGGCATCTGATGAACTACTACAGCCAGTACGGTCACACCGACTTCGTGCTCTGCACCGGCTACAAGGCGAACGTCATCAAGGATTTCTTCTTGAGCTATCGCCCGCAGACCTATGCCGATTGCATTGTGTCCGGCTTCGGGACGAAGGTCGAAGTTCTCGGGGCTCAGGGGCAGGATTGGCGGGTTGCGCTGATCGATACGGGAGTCTGGCGCAATATTGGCGAGCGATTGCTGGCGGTCCGCGAGCATTTGCAGGGCGAGGAGATTTTTCTCGCGAACTACAGCGATGGGCTGAGCGACGTGGATCTCGACGACATGATCGCGCGCTTCCGGGCGAGCGACCGGCTGGGGGGCTTCCTCGCTGTTCGTCCGCCCCTCAGCTTTCATTTCGCGGAACTCGGTGGCGATGGAGCTGTGCGGGGCTTCCGCACCTCGGACCGGTCCGATCTCTGGATCAATGGCGGGTTCTTCCTGTTCAGGCAGGGCATTTTCGACTTCATCAAGCCTGGCGAAGAACTCGTGCAAGAGCCTTTCACGCGGCTGATCGAGGCGGATGCCCTGATGGCCTACCGGCACGAGGGCTTCTGGCGCGCGATGGACACGCTGAAGGATCGGCAGGTGCTGGAGGATATGGTCGAGCAGGGCCGGATGCCCTGGCGTCGGGGCGAGACCGTACCAGCGCCCTCGCTTTCCTTGGCCGCCCAATGAGGCCCTTCCCGCGCCTGCAGCCGGGCGCCGGGCTGTCGATCCTGTGCCTCGGAGCCCATGCGGACGATATCGAGATCGGCGCTGGCGGGACGTTGCTCAGTTGGCTGGCGAGCGGCGCGGCGCTCGACATCTGCTGGCAGGTCCTGAGTGCGCCCGGAGAACGGGCTGAGGAGGCGTACCGGTCCGCCGCGAGCTATGTCGCCGGCGCGAACACGGCGGATATTGGCACCGCGGCGTTCCGGGACAGCCTGTTTCCCGAACAGGGAGCCGAGATCAAGGCGTGGATGGAGGCGCTGAAGCGCGATCTTCGCCCGGACATCATCCTCACCCATCGCCGTGATGATGCGCACCAGGACCATCGGACGGTCTCGCAGCTGACCTGGAACACCTTCCGCGATCATCTGATCCTCGAATACGAGATTCCGAAATGGGACGGCGACCTCGGCCAGCCCAATCTCTACGTGCCCTTTGGCGACGCGGCGATGGAACGGAAAATCGGGCTGTTGCACGAGCATTTCGCCTCGCAACGATCAAAGGATTGGTTCGACGCCGAGACATTTCGTGGCCTGGCGCGACTGCGCGGAGCCGAATGTCGGTCGCCGGGCCGCTACGCCGAGGCCTTCGTGCTGCGCAAGGCCATCATCGGATAGGGCTGCGGCTTTCGCTCTGTCCGGCGTGCCTGGACATAGACGTTGGTTGGCCACGATGCGGAGGAGCCCCGGTGAAATTCGCCTTTTTTGGTTACCCGCATCGCGGCGGCACCTTCGCCGTCTTCCGGCATCTTCGTGCCGGCCTGGCGGAATGGGGTATCGAAGTCAGCTGGCTTGGCGTCGGTCCCCTCGCCCATGATGCGATGGCGGATCCCGCCTGGAGCGGCGATCGCGCTTGCGGATCCGTCTGTGGTACGCGCCAGGATGACGAGACACTCCAGGCCATTTCGATGGTCGACGCCATCGAGGCAGGCGGTTTCGACGGCGTCTTCGTCAATGTGCACGCCGATCCGGTCCAGACCAATCTGGCGCGCTACCTGCCGAGCGGGCTGCTGCGCATCCTCATCGTCCACAACATCACGCCCGGCACCTACGCCGCCGCCGCCGCCGTGCGCGACCATGTCCACGCCGTTGTCGGCGTCTCGGGCCGGATCGAGCAGGATCTCGTCGCCCGATATGGCTTCGGATCGGTACCGATCCGCACGATCCCGAACGCGACCGACATCGCCATGGCGCCGGCGCGGGCATTGCCGGCACAGGGGCGGCCCTTGCGCATCCTCTCGCTCGGCCGGATCGAGGACCAGGCCAAGGGCGTGTTGTGGCTTCCGGAAATCCTGCGACGCCTGCCGGCCCCATTCAGCCTGACCGTAGCCGGCGATGGCCCGGATCTGGAGCGTCTGCGGCGGCGTTCACGGGATCTCGGGGATCGAATCCGGTTCATCGGCGCAGTTTCTCCCGACGAGGTTGCATCGGAAATGAGCCGGCACGACGTGCTGCTCGCGCCCTCGCGGTTCGAGGGCTTCATGATCACGGCGGTCGAGGCGATGGCGAGCGGCTGCGTTCCGGTGGTGTCGCGAATCCGCGGCGTGACGGACAGCGTCGTCGACGACGGGGTCAGCGGCCTGCTGTTCCCGGTCGGGGAGACGGAATCCGCGGCTCGCGCGATCCGCAGGCTGGATGCGGACCGGCGCTTCTGGTCGCGGCTGTCGGAAAATGGCCAGGAGCAGGTTCGCGCGCGGTTTCGGGTCGAACGGCTGGGTAGGGATTATGCCGGACTGATCGCGCACCTTCGCCAATCGCCGCCCGTGCTCGGTAGGCCGGCCGAGCTGACGGACTGGCGGATGGCCCCCGGCTTGCGCCCCGGGCTGCGAACCTATTTGCCGAAGGCGGTGAAGAACTTCATCCGTACCATCAGGGAGCGCGCGGCATGATGGCGCTCGTCCGCGCGACGGAGGGACCGGCATGGCCGCGGCCCTGATCTGGGTTCTGGCACTCGTTTCCGCCGGCCTCGTCCTCGGCAGCCTGCGCCGTCCGGAGGGCGCTTATCACTATCCATTCCTCGCCGGGGCCACCTTCCTCGGATTCATCGTTCCGCAACTGCCGGCCTTTGCCGAGGACCCCTATTTTCCCGCAGGCGCCGTTGCCCGGACGGCTGCCTTCGCAACCCTTTGCGTCCTCGCGTGCGCGCTGGGCTGGTCGCTGCCGCGCCGGAGCCCGGCGGCCAGGGAGCCTTGGCGCTTCGACGAAACCAAGCTGCTGGCCGTCGCCGCGGGGCTATCCCTGATCGGCGGATACTTCTTCCAGAAGATCAACACCCTGCCCTATGAGATCAAGTATTCCCTCTATACCGGGCTTCCGGTCGTCTACATCTTCTTCTCGCGCCTGCTGCCTTATGGATTCGCCATCGCGCTCTTGATTTGCGCGCGCCGGATCAGTCTTCCGG
>JAEWAD010000451.1 GCA_023391905.1 Pseudomonadota bacterium
AGCACCTGTTCTGGTTCTTCGGTCACCCCGAAGTGTACATCATGATCCTGCCGGGCTTCGGCATGATCAGCCACATCATCTCGACCTTCTCGAAGAAGCCGATCTTCGGCTACATCGGCATGGCCTACGCCATGGTCGCGATCGGCGTCGTCGGCTTCATCGTGTGGGCGCACCACATGTACACGACGGGCCTTTCCTTCGAGACGCAGGCCTATTTCGTCGCCGCGACGATGGTCATCGCCGTTCCGACGGGCATCAAGATCTTCTCGTGGATCGCGACGATGTGGGGCGGCTCGATCGACTTCAAGGCACCGATGCTCTGGGCCCTTGGCTTCGTCTTCCTGTTCACCGTCGGCGGCGTCACGGGCGTCATGCTCGCCAATGCCGGCCTCGACCGCTCCTTCCACGACACCTACTTCGTGGTGGCGCACTTCCACTACGTGCTGTCGCTCGGCGCCGTCTTCGCGATCTTCGCGGGCTGGTACTACTGGTTCCCGAAGATGTTCGGCTACATGTACAGCGACAACATCGCCAAGCTGCACTTCTGGGTGATGTTCATCGGCGTGAACCTGGTGTTCTTCCCGCAGCACTTCCTCGGCCTGGACGGCATGCCGCGTCGCTATGTCGACTATCCGGACGCGTTCTGGGGCTGGAACTTCGTGTCGTCGATCGGTTCCTACATCTCCGCCTGCGGCGTGCTGATCTTCCTCTATGGCGTCATCGACGCCCTGCTGAAGAAGGTCCCGGCGCCGAACAACCCCTGGGGCTCGGGTGCGACCACGCTCGAGTGGCAGCTGTCGTCGCCGCCGCCCTTCCACCAGTGGGAAGTTCTGCCGCGCATCGGTGACGTGAAGCACTAAGCGCAACTAACAGGGGCCGGGACGCGTCCCGGCCCCGATTTTTAGAGTAATAGTGACCGCAATGTCTGATGTGCACCTGAACCGGATCGACGCTGTGGCCGGCAATCTCGCTAGCCCCTCCGACTACCTCGCGCTGCTGAAGCCGCGCGTGATGTCGCTCGTCATCTTCACGGCGTTCGTCGGCATGATGCTGGCCCCCGGATCGATCCATCCGGTTCTCGGTTTCACGGCGCTGCTCTGCATCGCCATCGGCGCCGGTGCCTCCGGCGCGCTCAACATGTGGTACGACGCCGACATCGACCGGGTGATGAAGCGGACCCAGTCCCGCCCGATCCCGATGGGCAAGATCACCGAGGGAGAGGCGCTCGCCTTCGGGCTGACGCTCGCCTGCTTCTCGGTCGTGCTGCTGGCGCTGTTCGTCAATTTCACCGCCGGCGCGCTGCTCGCCTTCACGATCTTCTTCTATGCCGTGATCTACTCGATGTGGCTGAAGCGCTCGACGCAGCAGAACATCGTCATCGGCGGCGCCGCCGGCGCGTTTCCGCCGGTCGTCGGCTGGGCTGCGGTCACCGGCACGGTGAGCCTCGAGAGCCTCGTGCTCTTCCTGATCATCTTCATGTGGACGCCGCCGCATTTCTGGGCGCTGGCGCTGTTCAAGTCGGATGACTACCAGCGCGCCGGCGTCCCGATGATGCCGGTCGTCTCCGGTCAGGCCGAGACCCGCAAGCAGATCTTGATCTATTCGGTGCTGCTCGCGCCGATCGCCGTGCTGCCGACGATCCTCGGCTTCGCCTCGTTCGCCTATGGCGTCGCCGCGGCGGCGCTCGGCCTCGGCTTCGTCATCCTGGCCTGGCGCGTCTACCGCATGCCGGACAGCGACAAGGTCATGGTCCCGGCGCGGCGCCTGTTCGGATATTCGATCATCTATCTCTTCCTGCTCTTTGCCTTGCTGCTCGTCGATCGCTCGCTTGGCTTGATGGGATTTGCGGCGTGAAGGACATCAGCATGGGCGACGACGGCGTGCGTCTCACTCCGGAACAGAAGAAGCGTCAGCGGGCCCGGTCGATCGCGATCGCGGCGGTCCTGGTCGCGCTCGTCGTGCTGTTCTATGTCGTGACCATCGTCAAGATGGGTCCCGGCGTGATCACCAACCGGCCTTTGTGAGGATAGGATGAGCAAGCAGCAGCGAGGGAGTCGCTCTCACGGCGTGACGGCTGTCGCGTGCGGCGTGTTCGTGCTCACCATGCTGGGCGCGGCCTTCGCCTCCGTTCCGCTCTACGACATGTTCTGCCGGGTGACGGGCTATGGCGGCACGCCGGTACGCGCCGATGCGGCGCCCGACAAGAAGCTCAGCCGCACCATCACCGTGCGCTTCGACGGCAACGTCGCCAACGGCATCGGCTGGGCGTTCCGTCCCGAGCAGCGTCAGATCAAGGTCAAGGTCGGCGAGATCAACCAGGTCAATTTCATCGCCGAGAACCGCACCGACCACAGCTCGACCGGCACCGCCACCTTCAACGTCACGCCGGAACTCACCGGGCAGTATTTCAACAAGATCGCCTGCTTCTGCTTCACCTCGCAGACGCTGAAGCCGGGCGAGCGCGTCGAGATGCCCGTGACTTTCTTCATCGATCCCGCGATCGACGAGAACCCGCAGGCGCGGTTCATCGACACGATTACTCTGTCCTACACCTTCTTCCCGAGCTCTGAAGAGGCTCCGGCGCCCGTCGCCGCGGTCAAGACGCAGGCTCAGGGAAGTTCGCTTTAAGAAAGACCGGGGAGCATCTCCATGGCTGAGGCCCACGCCAAGCAGCACGACTATCATCTCGTCAATCCGAGCCCGTGGCCCTTCGTGGCTTCGGTCGGCGCGTTCGCGCTGGCGGCTGGCGGCGTCGCCTACATGCACGGCAGCAGCCTGCTCTGGCTCCTGCCCGGCCTGCTGATCACGCTCTACACCATGTATGCGTGGTGGGCCGACGTGATCGCCGAGGGCCAGCAGGGCCACCACACGCGCGTCGTGCAGCTGCACCTGCGCTACGGCATGATCCTGTTCATCGCCTCGGAAGTGATGTTCTTCGTGGCATGGTTCTGGGCCTTCTTCGACGCCAGCCTGTTCGCCAGCGAGGCGCAGAACGTCGCGCGCTACGAGTTCACCGGCGGGCATTGGCCGCCGAAGGGCATCGAGGTGTTCGACCCGTGGCACCTGCCGCTGCTCAACACGCTGATCCTGCTCACCTCGGGCACGACGCTGACCTGGGCGCACCACGCGCTGCTGCACAACGACCGTGAAGGCCTGAAGTGGGGCCTGGTCCTGACCATCGTCCTGGGCCTGATCTTCTCCTGCGTCCAGGCCTACGAGTATGCCCATGCGGCGTTCTCCTTCGGTGGCAGCATCTACGGCTCGACCTTCTTCATGGCGACCGGCTTCCAC
>JAEWAD010000255.1 GCA_023391905.1 Pseudomonadota bacterium
GTCGTGGCGCGATGGACGGGATGCTCGCCACCGCCGAAGCCGATCTCCAACACGACGTCGTCGACCGGCGCCGCGAACAGCGCCGTCAGCGGGGACGGCGGCGGCGTGGTCAGGTCGATGCTGAGACGGTTGAGGACGTCGGCCAGTATATCGGCCTGACCGGCGCGCAGGTTGTGCCCCTTGCGCCGGCCATAGAAGGAATCGCGCCTGAACGCGCCGTCGCTGGAAGTCACAGTGATTTACGGATCTGTTCCACGAGGTCGGTCCGCTCCCAGGAGAAGCCGCCATCCTCGTCCGGGGCGCGGCCGAAGTGACCATAGGCGGCGGTCCGGGCGTAGATCGGCCGGTTGAGCTTGAGGTGTTCGCGAATGCCGCGCGGCGACAGGTCCATGACCTGGCCGAGAGCGGCCTCGACACGAGCCTCCTCGACCTTGCCGGTGCCGTGCAGGTCGACATAGATCGACAGCGGCTGCGACACGCCGATGGCGTAGGACAGCTGGATGGTGCAGCGGTCCGCGGCGCCCGAGGCGACGACGTTCTTGGCCAGATAGCGGGCCGCATAGGCGGCGGAGCGGTCGACCTTGGTCGGATCCTTGCCGGAGAAGGCGCCGCCGCCATGCGGGGCCGCGCCGCCATAGGTGTCGACGATGATCTTGCGGCCGGTCAGGCCGGCGGCGCCGTCGGGGCCGCCGATGACGAACTTGCCGGGCGGGTTGACGTGCCAGATCGTCTTGTCGGTGACCCAGCCCTGCGGCAGGGACTCGCGGATATAGGGCTCGACGATGGAACGGACGTCGTTCGAGCTCAGATTCTCGTCGAGATGCTGGGTCGACAGCACGATCTGCGTGACTTCGACCGGCTGGCCGTTCTCGTAGCGGACCGTGACCTGGCTCTTCGCGTCGGGACCGAGCGCATGCGTCTCGCCGGAGCGGCGCGCCTCGGACAGGCGCTTCAGGATGCGATGGGCGTAGAAGATCGGCGCCGGCATCAGCTCCGGCGTCTCGGAGCACGCATAGCCGAACATGATGCCCTGGTCGCCGGCACCCTCGTCCTTGTTGCCGGCCGAGTCGACGCCCTGGGCGATGTCGACCGACTGCGCGTGCAGATGCACGTCGACCTCGGCCGTCTCCCAATGGAAGCCGTCCTGCTCGTAGCCGATATCCTTGATCGCCAGACGGGCGATGTGGGAGACGAGATCCCGGGTGATCGCGGCCGGGCCGCGCGTCTCGCCGGCGATGACGACGCGATTGGTCGTGGCCAGCGTTTCGCAGGCGACGCGAAGATGGCTGGGATCCCAGCCCTGCTCCGGGCCGATGCGGAAGAAGGCATCGACGATCTCGTCGGAGATACGGTCACAGACCTTATCGGGATGCCCTTCGGAAACAGACTCACTCGTGAACAGGTAGGACGTTCTCGACACCGAAACGGACCCCGCACAAAATTTGGCCGGAGCAGGGTGCTCCGGCGGAAGCAATGAGCTTTTTTAGCCGGTAAGATTTGCTGGTCAAGCCGCAAAGGGCCATATGGCGCCGAAGCCGCGCAACGGGGAACAATCTTGCTCCCCGGCGCGGTTCAGCGCGATTGCCTGCTCAGTCTTCCGCCTCGTCACCGGCGACGGCACGCACCAGCTCGACAATACGCCGGCGAACCTTGGCATCCTTGATGCGAATGAACGCCTTGTTGAGCTGCAGGCCTTCGGTGCTGGTCAGAAAATCCGTCACGAAGGCTGCAGGGCGCGATTCCGCGAAGCCGTCTTCATTCGAGGACCCGGGGGCGTCCTCGAAGAAGAACGAGACGGGCACCTCGAGCACCTGCGCGATGTGCTGCAGGCGGCTGGCGCCGATGCGGTTGGTGCCTTTTTCGTATTTCTGGATCTGCTGGAAGGTGATGCCGAGGCTCTCCCCCAGCTTTTCCTGGCTCATTCCCTGCATCATGCGACGAAGGCGAACCCGCCCGCCGACATGCGTATCAACCGGATTGGGCTGTTTCTTGTTAGCCATCAAGGGCTTATTCTCCTAGACCCATGCTGGGCGCGAAAGACGGTGGCAAGCACCGGCATATCGCGTCCGCGCACTCATACCCGACGGCTCTGCCGCCGAACTTACAAGCCCCGCCCGCCTGAAAATGCAGCCACACCTTCTGGGTGTCAATTGCACCGTTTAGTCCTACTGAAACCGCCAGTAGAAGCCACACCCCATACCAGTATGATCAAGGCGAAATAGAGGTGATCACGATAACGTGAATAGAATGTCTGCGAAAGGGGACTCGGAAGCGGAGCATCCAAAACGCCAACAATTCCAACGTCGAGCGTCGCTATCAAGTTCCCGAGCGGATCGGCGATCGCCGATATTCCGGAATTGGCGGCACGCGCGACAGGCAGACCTTCCTCGACACCCCGGATGACGGCCTGGTGCAGATGCTGCCAGGGTCCCGGCGTATCGCCGAACCAGGCGTCGTTGGTGACGTTGACCAGCCAACCCGGCCGATTGTCGCCGTCGATGGCGGCGCCCGGAAAGATGATCTCATAGCAGATCAGCGGGCCGAATGCCGGAGTTCCCGCGACTTTGATCGTCGCCGGCGCGGCGCCCGCGTCGAACCCGCCCGGCAGCGCCACCATCTGGCGCAGCCCAATGCGGCGCAACGGCCCCTCGAACGGCAGATATTCGCCGAACGGCACCAGATGCACCTTGTCGTAGCTGGTCAGGACGGCCCCGTCTGCGTCGATCACCTGAAGGCTGTTGAAGACGCGCGGCTCGTCGTCGCCCTCGACCGCCTCGGCCCGCGCCGCGCCGGTGATCAGCGTCGTGCCCGCGGGCAGCAGGGCGCCGATGGTGGCGAGCGCGTTCGGCTTCTCCTCCAGCAGGAAGGGAAACGCCGTCTCCGGCCAGATCAGATGCGTGAACGGCGCCGGCGCGCCCTCCTGCATGCCGGTCGCGCTCAGGCCGAGATAGCGGCCGAGGATCTCGTCGTCGCGGCCCGAAGCCCACTTCTCGTCCTGGGCGATCAACGGCTGGACCAGGCGGAGCTGCACGCCCGGCACCATGGTGACCTCCGTGGTGGCGAGCCGCCAGGCGCCGAAGCCGAGATCCGCCAGGAAGAGCGCCGCCAGCCCGGCGAAGGCAAGCCGGTCGGCGCGGCGGCCGCCGCCGGTCGCGCGGAACAGCAGGACGGGCGCGGCGAAGACCAGGAAGGCGAGCAGCGTCATGCCCCACAGCCCGACCAGCGACACCGCCTGCATCATCAGCGGCACCGGCATGATGGTGTAGCCGAAGGCGTTCCAGGGAAACCCCGTCAGGACGTGGCCGCGCAGATATTCCGCCAGGCTCAGGAACACGGCGAGCAGGACGACCCGCCGCCATCCGGGCGGCCAGAACAGGCGCGCGACCGCCGCGCCCGCCCCCCAGAACAAAGCGAGGCCCGCCGGCAGCGCCAGCACGGCAAACGGCATCAGCCAGGCGAAGGCGGCGGCATCGACCAGGAAGGCGGCGCCGATCCACCAGAG
>JAEWAD010000280.1 GCA_023391905.1 Pseudomonadota bacterium
GCGCTCGTGCGCGTCGAGCACCGGCAGGAGGCGACGGATCAGGGCCGTGCCGGTTCCGGTCAGACCAAGCGCGTGGGTTCGGCGGTCGCTGGCATGCGGGGTTCGGCGGATCAGGTCCTGCCCTTCCAGACGGTCGAGCAGCGGCACGACCGACGACCGGTCGATGCCGAGGGCGGCGCCGAGCTGCGTCTGGCTGAGGCCCTGATTCGCCTCGATCAGCAGCAGGGCGCCGAGCTGGCCGGGGGTGAGACCCAGCGGCGCCATCGCGGCGGCGAAATCCTGGAAGACGCGGATCTGGGCGCGCCGAACGTTATAGCCAAGCAGGCCGGACAGGCGCCCTTCCTGGATGGAATTGCCGTTGCGGCGGGCGGGTTTGGCCGCCTCGGCCTTGCGGGTCTGAGCGGTGCGGGCCGGCAAGATTGTTTGATACCCAAACAGTTTGACGCGCCCCCAATCTATCCCATATCCTGTTGATTGACCAGAGAGCGCGGCGATGAGCTTCACCGTGAAGATCCGCCAGTTCGACGGGCCTCTTTCCGTCGAGATGGGCCAGACAATTCTGGAGGCCGCCCTCGCGCGCGACCTCCCCTATCCGCATGGCTGCCAGTCCGGCAATTGCGGTGCCTGCAAGTCGGAGCTGCTCTCCGGCGAAGTGGAGATGTCGCCCTATTCCGAATTCGCGCTGACCGAGCAGGAAAAATCCACCGGCCTGATCCTCGCCTGCCGCGCCGTGCCGTGGTCGGACTGCGAGGTGAAGTTCCTCGAGGCCGACGAGGTGGTCGCACATCCGTCGCGCCGCCTCACCTGCAAGGTCGTCGATGTCGCGAGCGCGACGCACGACATCCGCGTGGTCCGGCTGGAGGTGCAGTCGGGCGGGCCGTTCGACTTCTCGGCGGGCCAGTATGCGAAACTCGAATTCCCCGGCCTGCCGCCGCGCGACTACTCGATGGCCAACCGGCCCGACGATCCGATCCTGGAATTCCACATCCGGCTGCTGCCCGGCGGCGCCGTCACGCCGTACGTTGCGACACAGCTGAAGATCGGCGACACGGTGAAGGTCGCGGGCCCCTACGGCACCTCCTATCTACGAGATAAGCACACCGGCCCGATCGTCGCACTCGCCGGCGGCTCCGGCATGGCGCCGATCAAGTCGATCGTCGAGACGGCCCTCGCGCACGGCATGAAGCAGCCGATCACGCTCTATTTCGGCGCGCGCGCCGAGCGCGATCTTTATCTCGAGGGCTATTTCCAGGCGCTCGCCGAGCGGCACGGCAATCTGAAATTCGTTCCGGTGCTGTCGCAGGCCGACGGCCCGACGCAGCGCCGCACGGGATTTCTCGCCGACGCCGTGCGCAACGACTTCGCGACGCTTGACGGCGTGAAGGCCTATCTCGCGGGACCGCCGATCATGGTCGAGACGGCGACGATGGCGCTGATCGATCTCGGCGTGCGGCGGCAGGACTGCCCCGCCGACGCGTTCTACACGGAAGCGGAGAAAGCCGCCCTCGGCGGCTAGGGAGAAACGGATGGATCTCGCAGGACGCGTGGCGATCGTGACGGGGGCTGCGACCGGCATCGGCAAGGCGATCGCGGCCGATCTCGTCGCGCGCGGCGCCAGGGTCGTGCTCGCCGATCCCGGCACGTCGATCGGCGGCGATGGCTGCGATCCGAAGGCAACCACAGCGGCAGCCGCCGAACTCGGCGCCAATGCCATCGCCTTTCCCGAAAGCATCGCCTCTCCTTCGGCCAGCGCCGCCGCGGTAGCGCTTGCCGTGAAGCGCTTCGGCGGGCTCGACATCGTGGTCAACAACGCCGCGATCCTGCGCGATGCGTTCGTCTTCAAGCTCGAGCCGCGCGACTGGGACGCGGTGATCCAGACCAATCTGTCCGGCGCCGCCTTCATGACCGCCGCCGCAGCGCCAGTGCTGCGCGACAACGCGAAAGCGGGGCGCGGCGGCAATCCGTATGCCTGGGGCCGCATCGTCAACATCGTCTCGACGGCGGGCCTCTATGGCAATTACGGCAAGGCGGCGTACGCCAGTGCGAAGGCTGGCCTCGTGGCGCTGACGCGCGTCACGGCGTTGGACATGGCACGCTCCGGCGTCACCGCGAACGCGATCGCGCCCTTCGCGGCGACGCGCGTGACGGAATCGATCAAGCCCGCCAACGAAGGCCAGGCGCAATACAAGGCGCGCGCGATGAAGGTGCCGGCGAAGCACGTCGCCATCTTCGCGAGCTTCCTGTGCACGCCGGCGGCGCAGAAGATCTCCGGCCAGCTCTTCGGCGTGCGGGGTCGCGAGGTGTTCCTGTTCTCGCAGCCCAGGCCCGTCGCGAAGCTCGCGAAAACTGACGAGGACTGGACACCCGAGACACTGTCCGCCGCCGTCGACAAGGAGCTGATGCCGAAATTCACCGAACTGTCGACCGATCTCGAGGCCTTCAATACCGAGCCGGTCGTGTGACTGATCGAAAGGAGAACGCGATGTCCACCATTCCGCAGGTGAAGACGGTCGAGGAACTCAACGACCAGCCCGGGGAATACCGGCAGGCGCTGGAGAAGATCGTCATCAGCCATGCGATCAACGAACTCTATGGCGCGCAGGTGTTCGACGAGCCCGCCGTCGCCTATGCGCCGACGCCGTATGCGAAGTGGCTCACCTGCCGCGTCGCGATGGAGGAGTACGGCCATCACGTCCACTTCTTCCAGCTCGGCCGCAAGATGGGTATCGCCGAGGAGAAGATGATTCCCGGCAAGACGGCCAAGAAGCCGCTGTCGATCTTCGAATACCCGCTCAAGAACTGGGAGGAGTTCGTCGCCATCAAGCTGCTCGGCGACCTCGCCGAGATTCTGCAGGTCGAGGATCTGCTGCACTGCTCGTTCCATCCCCTGCGCAACCTCGCCCGCCAGACCATGCCCGAGGAGCGCTTCCACGCGCAGTTCGGCCTCGATTTCGGCGGTGAGATGGTCAAGACGCCGGAAGGCAAGCAGCGCCTGCAGGCCGCCGTGAACACCGTCTTCCCGGTGATGCCCGCCTTCTTCGGCCGCCCGAAGTCGAGGAACAACGAGATCTATCGCAAATGGGGCATCAAGAAGCGCAGCAACGAAGAGATGCGCGAGGACTATCTGGGCCGCGCCCGCGAGGCCGCCGGCAAGCTCGGCCTGACTTTGCCAGCGGTGGCGCAGGAGGCGGCGTGAGGCGCGTTGCCGCGCCCTTCGAGACGCGCCCTTCGGGCGCTCCTCAGGGCGAGGACTTTTGATCTAATCTGACCTCATCCTGAG
>JAEWAD010000291.1 GCA_023391905.1 Pseudomonadota bacterium
AGACCGAGCTCTGCCGCGCGCCGAGCCGCGGCCGCACCAGCCGCTCGGGCCCCCGGCCTTCGGGACCGATCGTCTCCGGCAGGCCGATCGGCATGTCGACGGCGAGGATGCGGTTTTCCGCGTCGGCGACCAGTTCGGCGAAATCGGTGACGATACGGATCTCGGGATCGACAGGGCCGTCGGGCGGGATCGAAACGGCGATCCAGCCCGTGGGGCAGCCGTCGACGCCGACGACGCGGGTCATCTCAGGGGGAGACCCGGACCGGCGTCAGCGGCGCCAGCAGCCGGTCCTGGATGGCGGCGAGCGGCAGCTCGTCGACGCCGAGCCGCGTGGCGGCGTCGATCGCGTCGGCGACGGCGGCAGTGGCGAGGCGGAGCGCCTCGGCGTCGCTCTCGCCTTCGATCAGGCGGGCCAGGAACAGCGCGGCGAACAGGTCACCCGTGCCGTTCGGCACGCGGCCATGGATCGCGGCGTGGCTGGCGCGCAGCGTGGCGCCGCCATTGCGCGAGACGAGCAGCGTCGTGATCTCGCCCTCCGTGCCCGCCGCCGAGGTGACGGCGATGCGCGGCGCGGCGAGGCGCGCGACGGCATCCATCAGCGCTTCGGGCGCGAGCGCGAGGTCGC
The DNA here is from genome assembly GCA_023391905.1 of Pseudomonadota bacterium. Classification (GTDB taxonomy): domain Bacteria; phylum Pseudomonadota; class Alphaproteobacteria; order Rhizobiales; family Kaistiaceae; genus Kaistia. Next base: position 626 of record JAEWAD010000291.1, read on the forward strand.
CCGTCAGGAAGCCGAGCTCGGTCGGGTTCGGGGTCAGGATGTCGGCGCGCGGCACGAGATGGTCGCGGATCGCCGATGCCGTCGCCTCCGGCACATAGAGCTTGCCGCCATCGCCCATCACCGGATCGCAGAGATAGAGCGCGTCGGGGCGCGCCGCCTTGACGGCGTCGACGAGGCGCGCCACGGCGGCGGGCTGGCTGGCCGCGCCCATGTAGCCGGTCAGGATCGCGCCGATCTCGCCGAGCCAGGGCGCGCGGACGAGATCGTCGATCAGGGTGGCGAAGGCGGCCTCGTCCGGGATGATCCGGCCGGCACGGCCGTGGCCGGGATGCCAGGGCAGCGTCACCGTCTGCACCGACCAGACCGGATGGCCGAGCCGCTCCAGTGCGAACGCCGCGCCACGGCCGCCGACGGCGCCGCGGACGACAGTTGAGGAAACGACCAGGATTCCGGCTTTCGGGGCGATTGCGGCGGATGGCGCAGGCATGGAGGTTTTCCAGATGGTGCCGGCGATCCGGCCGGCGCAGCCGCGACCCTAGCCGATTCGGTTTCGCCGCGCGCCGTCCGCTCGTATGCTCCGCGCCGAAGCAGGCGGGGCCCCCGCCGCCAGGAGACGCCATGCCCTCGATCCGCCCGCGCCGGTCCGCCCTCTATGTTCCCGGCGCCAATGAGCGCGCCATGGCCAAGGCACCGACGCTGGGCGCCGATGTCGTCATCCTCGACCTCGAGGACGCCGTCGCCCCGTGCGAGAAGGCGCTATCCCGCACGCGCGTCGCCGAGGCGGTCGCCGCGTTCCGGCAGGCGGGCGGCGCATCCGAAATCGTCGTCCGCGTCAACGGGCTCGACACGCCCTGGATCGCGGAGGACCTCGCGGTCGTCGGCGCGGCGGCGCCGGACGCGATCCTGCTGCCGAAGATCTCTTCCGCCGCCGACCTTTCCCGCGTCCGCGCGCTCGTCCCGACCGATGTCGCGCTGCCGCTCTGGGCCATGATCGAGACGCCGCGCGCCGTGCTCGATCCGCTTTCGATCGCCGTGGCACAGGACGAGCGCCTGCCGCTCGCCCTGCTGGTGCTGGGCCTGAACGACCTCGCCCGCGAAACCGGGACGCGCCAGGTTCCGGGGCGGGCGCCGATGCTGCCCTGGATGATGGCGGCGCTCGCCGCCGCCCGGGCGGCCGGGATCGGCATCCTCGACGGCGTCTTCAACGACATCTCCGACATGGCGGGCTTCGAGGCCGAATGCCGGCAGGGCCGTGATGGCGGCTTCGACGGCAAGACGGTGATCCATCCGAAACAGGTCGAGGGCGCCAACGCCGCCTTCGCGCCGGACGCGGCGGAGATCGCGTGGGCCTCGCGCATCGCCGGCGTGTTCGACTTGGCCGAAAACGGAGGCAAGGGCGTCGTCATGGTCGAGGGGCGGATGGTCGAGCGGCTGCACGCCGAGATGGCGCAGAGGCTGCTGGCGCTCGCTGAGGCGATCGCGGCAAGGGGGTAGGGACGGAGCAGGAACCGGCTCGACCTCTCCACGCGCTCGCCGTCATCCTCGCGGAGGCGAGGATCCATGCAGCCGGATTTTCCGACGTGCGAGCCTCCCCATGCCTCGGCTGTATGGATCCCGGCTCGGGGGCCGGGATGATGGCAGGTGGGGCTGGCGTCGTGCTCAAGTGGCGGCGCCGCAGGGACCGGTCCGGCATTCTCGCGCTCGCCGTCATCCTCGCGAAAGCGAGGATCCATGCAGCGGCCGTCGTTGGCGTGCGGGCCTCCCCATGCCTCGACGGTATGGATCCCGGCTCGGGGGCCGGGATGACGGCAGGGTGGGGCTGGTGTCATGCTCAAGTGGCGGCGCTGCAGGGACCGGTCCGGCATTCCCGCGCTCACCGTCATCCCTGCGAACGCGTTCGTCGGCCCTGCCAGAAACAAAAAGGGCGCCCGGATCGCTCCGGACGCCCTTCGAAGATCGGTGTGGACGGGATCAGGCCCAGGGGCGGACCGCTTCCGTGGTCTTCTCGTAGGCTTCGATGCGCGGCGCCTTGACCATGGTGATGCCGATGTCGTCGAGGCCGTTCAGCAGCTTCTCCTTGCGGGCCGGATCGATCTCGAAATGCACGGCGCCGCCGTCGGGGCCGCGGATCTCCTGCGCCTCGAGGTCGACCGTCAGGCGCGAGTTGGCGCCGCGGTCGGCGTCGTCGAACAGCTTGTCGAGGTCTTCCTTCGACACGCGGATCGGCAGGATGCCGTTGTTGAAGCAGTTGTTGTAGAAGATGTCGGCGAAGGACGTCGAGATGATGCAGCGGATGCCGTAGTCGAGCAGCGCCCAGGGCGCATGTTCGCGCGACGAGCCGCAGCCGAAATTGTCGCCTGCGACGATGATCGAGGCATCGCGATAGGCCGGCTTGTTCAGCACGAAGTCGGGGTTCTCGGTGCCGTCCTCGTTGAAGCGCATCTCGGCGAACAGGCCCTTGCCGAGGCCGGTGCGCTTGATCGTCTTCAGATAGTCCTTCGGGATGATCATGTCGGTGTCGATGTTGATCAGCGGCAGCGGAGCCGCAACACCGGTCAGCGTCGTGAATTTTTCCATGGTGATCATTCCCGTTTAGCCGTCAGACGGCGGTAGATGCGATGAAAAGCCGCCAAGGTCAAGGGTTTCGGCGGTCCGGGCTGTCGCGGCGGCAGGACAGGCGGCGGATTCAGCCCGCCGCCTCCTCGATCGCCTCCATGTCGTCGTCCGACAGGCCGAAATGATGGCCGATCTCGTGGACCAGGACATGGGTGACGACGGCGCCGAGCGTCTCGTCATGCTCGGCCCAGTAGTCGAGGATCGGACGGCGGTAGAGCCAGACCCGGTTCGGCATCATTCCGGTCTGCTCGACCGCCGAGGCGTGCGCCAGGCCGATGCCCTGAAACAGGCCGAGCAGGTCGAACTCGGATTCGATGCCGAGCGCGTCGAGCGCCTCGTCGGCGGGAAAATCGTCGACGCGGATCTCGATCTCGCCGCAGAGCCGGCGGAATTCGTCGGGCAGGGCGTCGAGCGCCGCCTGGCCCAGCACCTGGAAATCGTCGAGCGAGGGCGCCTTGAGCGCGTCGAGGTCGAGCTTGGCCATGGTCGTCCGCTCAGTCCTTGCGGGCGCGGTCGATCTTGACGACGAAGCTGTCCAGCCGGGCCTTCTTGCCGACCGTCTCGGCGAAGCTCGTGCGCATCTGCGAGCCTTCCGGCACGGTCAGGCGCAGCGACAGCCAGTCGCGCGAGCGGCCCTTGCGGGCGAGCGCCTCGACGAGGGCGCGGGCGACGCCGCGGCCCCGCGATTCGTGCATCACGAACAGGTCCTCCAGATGGCCGACGCGCATGCCGGTCATCGCGTCCGGGAGGTCGTAGAACACGGCGAAGCCGACCAGTTCGCCGTCGAGCCGGGCGCCGAGGATCTCGGCCGTGCGGTCGCGCAGCAGGCTCTCGGCATAATAGAGGTCGGGGTGGCGCGGCGCGCCGCGCTTCATGTCCTGGACATAGGCGGCGAGCAGCGGCGCGAATTCCAGTGCGTCGTCGATGGTCAGCGCAACGGTGTCGAAATGGGTCGAGAGGGGCAGCGTCGTCATTCCCTTGGCATTTCCGGCGGCCCACTGGCCGTGTCGGTCCCTGATCCTAGTTCATAAGCAATGTCGCATCGATTGCCGTGATGCAATCCGCAATGTTCCGGAGCCGATGCGGCGAGCCGTGCCGGCCGACCGAATAGGCGACCGGCTCCGGCTGTTGAGAATCGCATCGGCGCGCCGGGATCGTCGCGGGCGGCGCGTCATCGGCTGCTGGGAGTGAACGGCCATGATGAAACACGTTCTGATTACCGCCGCGACCGCGTTCGTGCTGGCGCTCGCGCCGCTTGGCGATACGTCCGACCTCGCCCTTGCCCGAAGTGGCGGCGGCGGGCATGGCGGCGGTGGCGGCTGGCACGGTGGGGGTGGCGGCGGCTGGCATGGCGGTGGCGGAAACTGGCACGGTGGCGGCT
>JAEWAD010000301.1 GCA_023391905.1 Pseudomonadota bacterium
ACGTCGGCCTGCCCTTCGGCCCCTCGGCCAAGGCCGAGGGCCTGCTGCAGCCCTACAAGGTCTCGACCTGGGACTCGATCCCGGACGCCGCCAAGGATGCCGAGGGCTACTGGTACGGCGACTATTACGGCGTGATGTCGTTCCTCGTGAACACCGACATCATCAAGACCGTGCCGCAGGACTGGCCCGACCTGCTGTCGGACGAATACGCCAACTCGGTCGCGCTCGCCGGTGATCCGCGCGTCGCGGCGCAGGCGATCCAGGGCGTCTTCGCCGCCGGCCTGTCCGGCTCGAAGGGCGACATCGCCAAGGCCGGCGACGAGGGCCTGAAGTTCTTCGCCGAGCTGAACAAGAAGGGCAATTTCGTGCCCGTCATCGGCAAGGCCGCGTCGCTGGCGCAGGGCTCGACGCCGATCCTGATCGCCTGGGACTACAATTCGCTCGCCTGGCGCGACGTGCTGAAGGGCAACCCGGCCGCCGAGGTCGTCGTGCCGAAGACCGGCGTCGTCGCCGGCGTCTACGTGCAGGGCATCAGCGCCTACGCCCCGCACCCGAACGCCGCCAAGCTCTGGATGGAATATCTCTATTCCGACGAGGGCCAGCTCGCCTGGCTCGCCGGCTACTGCCACCCGATCCGCTTCGACGATCTCGCCAAGAACGGCAAGATCCCGGCCGACCTGCTCGCCAAGCTGCCGCCGGCCGAGGGCTACGCCAAGGCCGTCTTCCCGACGGTCGAGCAGCAGAACGCCTCCAAGGAAGTGATCGCCAAGCAGTGGGATTCGGTCGTCGGCGCCGACATTCCGAAGTAGGGCGATCCGCCGGACAGGCGGCGCTTCGGCCCGCCCAGGACAAGGAGCCCGGCCCCGGCCGGGCTCTTTCCCGTGATGCGGCCGCCCCGCCCCGGGGGCAGCTCTCCCGCATTATTTAGCCGCCTGCCCTTGCCTCGATCCGGGCGGGCCAGCATCCTCAGATCCCGAGCAACCGCAGACAGGCCGCCATGGCAGCATCCGCCGCAGAGTCCGCCCGAGCGAGACCGCGCCCCCTCTCGCTGACCTGGCTCGGCGTCGTGCCCTTCATGCTGTTCGCGCTGATGTTCCTGATCATACCGGCGACGCTGCTGATGATCGGCGCCTTCCAGGATCCGCAGGGCAATTTCACGCTCCAGAACATCGCCAACCTGAACCAGCCGACGATCATCAAGGCCTATCGCACCTCGATCGCAATCAGCGCCGCCTCCGCCTTCGGCGGCGCGCTGATCGGCTTCGGGATCGCCTATGCGGTGGCGCTCGGCCGCGTGCCGCGCTGGATCCGGCCGACGATGATGACGTTCTCGGGCGTGGCGTCGAATTTCGCCGGCGTGCCGCTCGCCTTCGCCTTCATGGCGACGCTGGGCCGGACCGGCCTGGTCACGGCGCTCCTGACCAGCATCTTCGGCTTCAACATCTACCGCTACGGCTTCAACCTGCTGAGCTTCGGCGGCCTGACGCTGACCTATCTCTATTTCCAGATCCCGCTGATGATCCTGATCATGACGCCGGCGATCGACGGGCTGAAGCGCGAATGGCGCGAGGCCTCCGCCATTCTCGGCGCCTCGACCTGGCAATACTGGCGTATGGTCGCCTTCCCGATCCTGTGGCCGAGCCTGCTCGGCGCCTTCCTGCTCTTGTTCGCCAATGCCTTCGGCGCGATCGCCACGGCCTATGCGCTGACCGGCTCGTCACTCAACATCATCACCATCCTGCTGTTCGCGCAGATCCGCGGCGACGTGCTGCACGACCCGAACCTCGGCTATGCGCTGGCGCTCGGCATGATCCTGATCACCGGACTTTCGAACGGCGCCTATATCTGGCTCCGCTCGCGCAGCGAGAGGTGGATGCGATGAAGCGCCCGGTCATCGGCCCCTGGATCACCATCATCCTCGGCGCGATCTATTTCCTCGTGCCGCTGGTCGCCACCTTCGAGTTCTCGCTCCGGATGAAGCGCGGCGAATATTCGTTCGAGGCCTACCGCGTCGTCTTCGGCGACCCGAACTTCCAGGCGAGCTTCACCTATTCGGCGCTGATCGCGGTCGCCGCGATCGTCGTCGGCGTGCTGATCGTGGTGCCGACCGCTTACATCGTGCAGCTGAAGCTGCCGCGCCTGCGGCCTCTCATCGAGTTCATCACGCTGCTGCCGCTGGTGATCCCGGCCATCGTCCTCGTGTTCGGCTATATCCGGATGTACAATTCCTCATCCTGGATCCCGCTCACCAATTCCGCGCGGGGAACCGACTTCCTGCTCACCTGCGCCTATGTCACGCTGGCCCTGCCCTACATGTACAGGGCCGTCGACACCGGGCTGCGCGCCATCGACATCCGCACGCTGACAGAGGCCGCGCAGAGCCTCGGCAGTTCCTGGCCGCGCATCCTGTTCCAGGTGATCCTGCCGAACGTCCGCGTCGCGGTGCTCTCCGGCGCGTTCCTGACCTTTGCCATCGTCATCGGCGAGTTCACCATGGCGAGCCTGCTGAACCGGCCGGCCTTCGGTCCCTACCTGCAGCTCGTCGGCGCCAACCGCGCCTATGAGCCGGCGGCGCTCGCCATCATCGCCTTCATCATCACCTGGGCCTGCATGGGCCTGATCCAGCTCTTCGGCGGCGGCCGCCGCAACGAAACCCGCCGTTGAACCCGGGACCCCGCGCATGGCTTTCCTGACGCTCGAGAAGATCACCAAGACCTTCGGCAACCAGACGACGATCCACGGCATCGACCTTGCCGTCGAGCGCGGCGAGTTCGTCTCGTTCCTGGGGCCGTCGGGCTGCGGCAAGGCGACGACGCTCCGGATGATCGCCGGCTTCGAGACGCCGACGTCCGGCACGATCAAGATCGACGGCAAGGACGTCACCGACCTGCGCCCGAACCAGCGCAACATCGGCATGGTGTTCCAGGCCTATGCGCTGTTCCCGAACATGACGGTCGCCGACAACATCGCCTTCGGCCTCAAGGTGGCGAAGAAGTCCTCGGCCGAGATCGCGGCGCGAGTGAAGGAGATGCTGGCGCTGATCAAGCTGCCGGATGTCGGCAACCGCTTTCCCTACCAGCTCTCCGGCGGCCAGCAACAGCGCGTGGCGCTCGCCCGCGCGCTCGCCATCCAGCCGAAGATCCTGCTGCTCGACGAACCGCTCTCCGCCCTCGACGCCAAGATCCGCATCGCGCTCCGCGACGAGATCCGCGCCGTGCAGCGCTCGCTCGGCATCACGACCATCTATGTGACGCACGACCAGGAAGAAGCGCTCTCCATGTCGGATCGCATCTGCGTCATGAACGAGGGCCGCATCGAGCAGCTCGGCACGCCGTTCGAGATCTACAACAACCCGAAGACGCGCTTCGTCGCCACCTTCGTCGGCACGCTCAACGTGCTGAACGGCACGATGGTCGACACCGCCACCGGCCGCATCGCCATCGACGGCCAGGAGGTCGTGGCGACGCGCGGCGCCAACGGCGCCTCGACGGGCGACAGCCTCGCCGTGGCGCTCCGGCCCGAGGCGCTGTCGATCGGCGAAACCGAGCCCGGCCGCAACGGGCTGAAGGGCGTCATCGAGGAGGTGCACTTCCTCGGCCCCGTCGTCCGCATCCGCGTTCGCTTCGGCGAAAACGTCGTCTCGCTCGACACCTTCAACCGCCCGCACAGCGCCCCGCCGGTGCGCGGCGAGCCGGTGAACGTGCATTTCGGCCACGAGGACCTGCTGGTGCTCGACCGGCCGGCGATCTGACCAGATGATGGCCTACGGGCCAATCGGCATTCAGGCGCGGCGCCTTCTTCACCTCTCCCTCAGGGAGAGGTGAACCCGCACGACGGCCTGCTTACTTCGAATCGCCCCTTCCCTCGGGCGGCAATTGCCGCCGCCCTACCCGCCCGGCATCCGGTCGAAACGCGGCAGCGCCGGGTCGATCGCGTCCCACGCCTGGCCGCGAATGCCGTAGGTGACGAACTGGGGCTTGAACCGGCCGGGATCGTCCAGGCTGCCGGCATGGATGGCGATCAGCTCCGGCATGGCGGCGAAGGTCAGAAAGACCGGCGTGCCGCAGTTCGGGCAGAAGGCATGGACCTTCATGTTGCCGCTCTCGCCCGCGACCTGCCATTCCCGCGCCTCGCCGGTGATCGCCATCTCGGATCGCAGCGCGAAGGTCAGGTAGGAGCTGTGCCCGGAGCCGCTCCGCTTCTGGCACTCCCGGCACTGGCAGTGGAGTTCGACGATCGGTTCGCTCGTCGTCTCGTAGCGGATCGCGCCGCAGGCGCATCCGCCCCTGTAGGCTTCGGTCATGATCGTTCTCCCGGCATCCGGATCAGGCCGCTTTCGGCTTGGCGAAGACGTCGATGGCGCGCCCGGTCTCCAGGAAGGATTTCAGGCTTGAGAGCACGATCGGCCAGCCCTGCCGGATGCCCTTGTCCATGCCGCTGCCGGCCTCGAGATCGTCGTGCGTGACGGTCAGCCGGACCGTCGCGTCGCAATCCTCGATGTCGAACGTCACCCGGCTGTAGCGGGTCGGATCGGCCGCCTCCGATGCATTCGCCCAGGAGATGACGAGGCGACGCGGCGGCGCGATCTCGAGCACCTTGCCGACGAGATCGACGGTCCGCGCGTCATCGGCGCGGACGTGCTCCCAGCCCGAGCCGGGCTTCCAGTCGGAGACGTTCTCGTGTCCCCAGTAGCGCCGGGCGATTTCCGGCCTGGTGATCGCCTCGAACACCTTTTCCGGCGTCGCGAAGATGTAGGTGACATAGACGAAGCGGGTCGTCTCCCGGGTCATGGCTGGTCTCCTTCGAGTTCCTTCTTCAGATCATGCAGCAGGCCGAGCCGCTGCCGTTCGAACTTGCGCACCCAGCGCTCATAGACCTCGTGCAGCGGCACGGGATTGATGAAGTGCAGCTTCTCGCGCCCGCGCCGGACGGTGCTCACCAGATTGGCGGCCTCCAGGATGGCGAGATGCTGGGTCGCGGATTGCCGGGTCATGTCGAGGGGCTCGCAAAGCTGGCCGAGCGTCTGGCCGTTCTGCTCGTAGAGAAGATCGAGCAGCTTCCTGCGGGTCGGGTCGGCCAGCGCCCTGAAGACATCGTCGGCGTCCATCGGTCTCACTCGCTCCGAAAGCAGAAATATGCAGGCAAATACCTGCATGTCAAATCACAACATGGCGCGACGGCGTGGATGTCAGGGCTGGAAACGAAAACGGGCGCCCGAAGGCGCCCGTTTCCTCACTCGAACCCGAGGCCGATTACGGCAGGGTGTAAGCGGTCTTGACGGTCGTGAAGAACTCGGCCGCGTACTTGCCCTGCTCGCGCGGGCCGTAGCTCGAACCCTTCCGGCCGCCGAACGGCACGTGATAGTCGACGCCGGCGGTCGGCAGGTTGACCATCACCATGCCGGCCTCGGAGTGACGCTTGAAGTGCGTCGCATGCTTGAGGCTGGTGGTCACGATGCCGGCGGCGAGGCCGAAGGTCGTGTCGTTGGCGACGGCGAGCGCCTCCTCGTAGTCCTTGACCTTGATCACGCTGGCGACCGGGCCGAAGACCTCTTCCTTGTTGATGCGCATGTCGGGCGTCGTGTTGGTGAACAGCGCCGGCTGCAGGAAGAAGCCCGGGTTCTCGCGCTCGATCCGCTCGCCGCCGAAGGCAAGCGTGGCGCCCTCGTCCTTGGCGATCTGGATGTAGCGCTCGTCCTGGTCGAGCTGGCTCTGGTCGACGACCGGGCCGATATGCGTGCCCTGCTTGATAGCGTCGTCGACGACGAGGTCCTTCATGCGGGCGGCGAGCGCCTCGACATACTGGTCGTGGATCTTCTCGGTGACGATCAGGCGCGACGAAGCGGTGCAACGCTGGCCGGTCGAGAAGAAGGCGCTGTTGGCGGTCGACTCGACAGCGACCTTGAGGTCGGCGTCATCGAGCACGATGGTCGGGTTCTTGCCGCCCATCTCGAGCTGGAACTTGCGCATGACGGCGATCGAAGCCTCGGCCACCTTCTTGCCGGTGCCGACCGAGCCGGTGAACGACAGCGCGTTGATCTTCGGCGAGTCGAGCATCGCCTGGCCGACGACCGAGCCGCGGCCCATGACCAGGTTGACGACGCCCTTCGGCAGGCCGTTGCGGACCAGGATGTCGACGATGGTCCAGGCGCAGCCCGGAACCAGGTCGGCCGGCTTCAGCACGACGGTGTTGCCATAGGCGATGGCCGGGGCGAGCTTCCAGGCCGGAATGGCGATCGGGAAGTTCCACGGCGTGATCAGGCCGACGACGCCGACCGGCTCGCGGGTGATCGCGACGTCGATGCCCGGGCGCACGCTCGGCAGCAGCTCGCCCGAGAGACGCAGCGTCTCGCCGGCGAAGAAGTGGAAGATCTGCGCGGCGCGCATGGTCTCGCCGATGCCCTCGGGAAGGGTCTTGCCCTCTTCGCGCGACAGCAGGCGGCCGATCTCTTCCTTGCGGGCGAGGATCTCGTCGCCGGTCGCCTTCAGGATGTCGTGGCGCTGCTGGATGCCCGAGACCGACCAGGTCTTGAACGCGTCGGCGGCGGCGTCGATCGCGGCCTTGGCGTCCTCGACGGTCGCCTGCGCGAATTCACCGACCACTTCGTTCGTATTGGACGGATTGATGTTGGGGCGCGCGGCGCCGCCGACCCATTCACCACCGATGTAGTTCTTGTGCAGTGTGCTCATCAGATAATCCTTGAACGTCGTGGAACGGATATGGCCCCGGCCGAAGCCGGGGAAAGGGGGGCGGGAACCGAGGTTCGGAGAGTCCCGGTCCTTTTATCCCGCCAGCCCCCCATGGCCAACCCTCAAAGCTGGGTGACGGTGACCTTCTCTTCCTTGGCGAAGGCGAGCGGGTTCTGGAGCGGCAGGCCGAAGGTGTCGGACTGGATCTCGAACACGTCGCCGGGCTCGGTCTTGACGCCGAACGCCACGGAGAGCGTCGCCGTGCCATAGGTGTGGACGTGCACCTGGCCCGGGCGGCGGAAGAAGTCATACTTGAAGTGGTGGTATTCGAGGTTGGCGAGCGTATGCGACATGTTCGCCTCGCCCGACAGGAACGGCTCGTCGAAGATCACCTTGCCGTCGCGGAAGATCTTCGAGCGGCCGCGCACGTCGTCCGGCAGCGCGCCGACGAGCAGCTCAGGGCCGACCGAGCACGGGCGCAGCTTGGAATGGGCGAGGTAGAGGTAGTTCACCCGCTCCATGATGTGGTCGGAGAACTCGTTCGCCATGGCGAAGCCGATCCGGTAGGGATGGCCGTCGTCGCCGACGATGTAGATGCCGGCGACTTCCGGCTCCTCGCCGCCGTCCTGGGCGAAGGACGGAGCGGTCAGCGGCTGGCCCGGGCCGACGAGCAGCGCGCCGTCGCCCTTGTAGGACCACTCCGGCTGCACGCCCTGCTGGCCGGGAGCCGGCTTGCCGTTCTCGAGGCCCATGCGGAACATCTTCATCGAGTCGGTGAGGACTTCGTCCTCGTCCGGCGTCTTGTGCATGGCGTCGCGGGCCGAGGCCGAGCCGAGATGGGTCAGGCCCGTGCCGGTGATCAGGAGATGCGCCGGATCCTCGTGGTCTATCGGCGCGAGCACGCGGCCGGAAGCGAGCAGCGCGGCGCGGTCGACTTCCTCGGTGGCGCCGACGGAGGCCGCCTCGACGAGGGCCTCGATGCCGCTCTTCGCGGCGATCGCAGCCTTGGCGAGCTCATAGACGGTCTTGTAGCCCGGGACGATGTAGGACCGCTCGCCGGCGCCGTTCGACACCGTTGCGACGACGGCGCGATCGCCGGCCTCGGTCTTGATCTGCATCAGTCTCATTCGTTTCTCTCCTGTTGTGCCGAGCGGCCGTCAGCGGTTCCGCCGCGGCCGATTCTTGTGAAGTCGGTGTGGTGAACTAGCTGAGGCTCGTCTCGCCCTCGGCATCGGCGTTGCGGCCGACCCAGATCGAATCGAACACGTTGCCCTTGGCGTTGCGCAGCAGCCGCCGCATGGCGAGGAACGCCTCGTCGGCATTGCGGTCGCGGATCGCCTCGAAGACATCGCGATGCTGCACCACGGCGTCGTCGCCCATGACGGTACGCCAGCCGAGCGAAAAACTGATGACAAGCCCGGATTCGATCAGGCCGCCGACGGAACGCAGCATCGGATTGTGCGACGCCTCGAGCACCGTCATGTGGAAGGTGAGGTCGGCGCGGATCTGGTCGATGCTGCCACGGTCGCGGTTCTTGATGCCGTCGAGCGCGCGCCCGAGCTTCTCGATCTCTTCCGGCGTCGCCCGCTCGGCCGCGCGCGCCGCGGCGGCCGGCTCGATGATCTCGCGCATCTCGAACAGGGAATGGATGAACTCGTCGCTCGGCCGCTGGTCGATCTGCCAGCTGAGCACGTCGGGATCGAGCATGTTCCAGTCGACGCGCGGACGCACCTTGGTGCCGATCTTGGGACGCGACACCGTCAGCCCCTTGGCGGCCAGCAGGCGGACCG
>JAEWAD010000306.1 GCA_023391905.1 Pseudomonadota bacterium
CGCCAGCTGCGCCGCGGCAAGCGCCTGCTCCAGCTCTCCGACCGTGAGCGGCATCGCCTGCGCATCAGCGTCAAGCGCCACACCTATGCGATGGACATGCTGGAGCCGCTCTGGAGCAAGCCGAAGCGGCAGCAGGCCTACCGCCGTAACGTGAAGGCGCTGCAGACGGCGCTCGGCACGCTGAACGACATCGAGACGACGCGGGGCCTGCTGGACACGCTCGCCGCCGACCTCCCCGCGCCCGCCCTGCAGCGGGCGATCGGCGCGGTGCTCGGCGGGGCGGCGCACGAGAAGCGGGAACAGCTCGCCGCCCTCACCCCGATCTGGCGCCGCGCGCGCTCCGCCAAAGCCTACTGGTGACCGCAGCCAGGGCCGGTGCCACCAAGACGTGAAGTTCGGGCCAACCGGCGCGTGATAGGATTTCCGACGGGACGCCACCCCGGGCGGGAGGGCTTCCGGCGTCCGGGAGAACGGATCATGTTCATCGCACGCTGGCAGATCGACGCTCGTTTCGGACACAAGCAGAACGCCCTCGACCTGATGCGGGAATGGGAGAAGGAGATCGGCCGGAAGGCCGGGCTCGACCCGAGCCGCTCCTCGATCCTGACCGGCTCGATCGGGCTGCGCGAGGCGACGATCGAAAACAACATGACGGTCGACAACCTCGCCGAGCTCGAACGCTTCTTCGAGACGATCGCGACCATCCCGGAGCATGCGACCTGGGGGAAGAAGCTCGAGCCCTTCGTCGTCTCCGGAACCTCGCGCTGGAGCATCCTGCGCGTCGTGCCGATGGAATAGCCGCGGCGTCAGGTGCCGCCGAAAGGAATCGTCATCATCTGGGCAGGTGTCAGCGCCTCCCGGATCGTGTCCGGCAGATGATAGAGCTGGCGACCAAGGCGCTCGACTTCGCGGCGCAACCGCTCGGGCCCGCTCAGCGTCACCCGGCTGAACAGGGGCTGTCCGCGCCCATTGATCAGGCTTTCGTGCTGCACGGGGCGCCCCTCCAAGAAAGCCAGCCGCTCCTCCTGGATGCAGGGCGCCGGAACCACCTGCAGGACCCGCGCCTTCCTGCGTGCCCTGCCGCCGAGGTCGAACAGCGCCCAGTCGATCGGTAGGACGTATGCCGCACCGCTCGCGGTCCGCTCCAGCAGGTCGATGGCGTGGCGTCGCGCGATGATGTAGCCGGCACAGCCGAGATGGGTCGATCTCAGCCGATGCAGCCGGACGCCATGCACGAGCGTGCCGGCGGCCGACACAAGGACCGGCTCGTTGAAGGTCTCCAGCTTGACGATGTTGGTGCCGGCGGGGATCCAGTCGCCGGAGCCGAGCAGTTCGACCACCGGGGCCCGCAGATGCACGTCGTCCTCGAACACCGCCATCCAGGGCTCGCCGCTCTCCGCCAGCCGCATCCATGCCCGACGATGGGATTCAAAGCAGGCGGCCTCGCTCGGTGTGAGCGTGCCTCGCACCAGTGTCTCGTTGGCGCCATCAACCGCCCCGACGCGCTCGAACGCCAGCCCGAGCGCGTCCGCCCGTGCCCGGAACATCGCCAGGCGCTCGACCGAACGATCGAGATTGATCAGGACTGCCCGCATGCTCGCCGCGCCCCCCACCCTTCAGGCTCGCGATTGGAAGCCTGGCAACGCCGCCTATGACACGCCCCGGCCTGGAAGCCGACGCCGGTCCTCAATCGAGGTGCAGGCGGTCTCCGCGCTCGATGCGGCCGCCCTCGATCACGTCGGCATAGATGCCGCAATCCATGTGGTCGAGCTCGCGCAGCAGCGTCTTCGGAATGTCGAGGTCGCGGGTCGCCGTGGCGAGATCGACATTGGTGGCCGCGCAACGCTGGATGCGCTTGGTGAAGCGGACCCGCGCACTCCCGATCCGCGCCTCGCGGCCGACGAGCTCGAGTTCCTGCCAGGCCTCCAGGCCTGAAAGGTTGATGTTGCCGCGAAAGCGCAGGGGATCGACCGGCTTGCCGACCATGTCGCCGATCGCCTCGACGGAGGCGAGATTGATGAACGACACATAGGGCTTGCCGACATCGGTAAAAGCGTGGCCGGGCGCCGACAGAACCTTGAGCGGTCCCCGCCGTTCCTCGCCCATGAAGTCGGCGAGAAACTCGGCCGTCGCGGCGCGACCGGCCGGATCCGACAGGTCGGCCGAGAAGCGGTCGCCATGGCCGTCGATGGTCCAGACATGCGTGGCGTGATCGAAGCGCGTGTCGAGCGCGGCGAGGCGCTCGTTCTTCATCAGGCAGAGGAACTTCGCCTTGGGCAGGTAGCCCGGCGCATCCGGATCGAAGCCCGAGGGACCGTTCTCGATCGCATAGACGCGGTCGCCGTCGAAACGGTTAAAGGGGCGCAGCTCCGCCGCGTCCAGCGCCTCTGGCGAAAAGCCCTTCACGGGGTAGCGGTAGAGCGAAGCGATCTCGGGCATCCGGCCTCCTGTCCCGGCCGCGTCACCGGCGGCTCATCGGCTCCTTGATCGAACAGACGAGGCCGTCTTGTCCAGCTATCCCGATAGCGCGCGCGCAAGATCCCGCCACGGCTCGATCGACCAGTGCGGTCCCGCCTGGCCGGAGGGCGAGGTCAGGACGTGGATGCGCGTCGTCCCGATCGACACGTCCTGCGGCCCGTAGGGAATCGCGGCCGTCGGCCGATCCAGATAGAGGCTCGCCGCCCGCTTCGAGGTGAAGGCCAGGATGGCGGGGCGATGGAGCGCGATCTTGGCGCCGAGCGCGCCCGAGTCGACGAGCGCGAGATCGATCACCGTATCCTGGCCGACATGCTCCTTGGCGACGTCCGTCAGGCCGATGCCGTGATCGAGGACCTGGCGGAAATCCGCCGGCGCGATGCGATGAGGGGTCAGGCCGATTGCGTGAAGGGTCGGCCAGAACTTGTTGCCAGGATTGGCATAATAAGCGCCGGCCCGCGCCGAGTAGGTGCCCGCGCCGGTGCCGCAGAACACGACGCGCAGCCCCGGCTGCAGGACATCCGGCAGGATTGGCATCGATCGAATATCCCTCTCGTTCCGCCACGACGACCGCTTCGGCCCGTCCCGGGAATCGCTAATGCACAGAGCCGGCAAAAACCATCTGTCGCTCGCCGGCCAGACCTGCCACTCTCCCGCCGGGCCTCCGGCCCGCGCGACCATACGGGAAGAGAGACGGATGAGTACGATAAACTACCTGACGCAGATCGAGTTCGGAGCCGGCGTCGTTTCGGAACTGCCGAACGCCCTCGCCGCGCTCGGCGTGACGAAGCCGCTCATCGTCAGCGATCGCGGCTTGCAGGCTTCCGGGCTGCTCGGACGCGTCGCCGCCCTCATTCCCGCCGGCGCACCGGTCTTTCTCGAGATCCCGACCAATCCGACCGAGGCGGCGGTGCTCGCGGCGCTGGAGATCTACAAGGCCGAGGGCTGCGACGGCGTCGTCGCGGTCGGCGGCGGCTCGCCGATCGACCTCGCCAAGGGTGTCGCCCTGCTCGCCACGCATGAGGGACCGCTGGAGCCCTATGCGGCGATCTTCGGCGGCGTCGCCCGTATCAGCGCCAAGGTGGCGCCGATCGTCGCCGTACCGACCACCGCCGGCACCGGCGCCGAGGTCGGCCGGGCCGCGCTGCTGACGCTGAACGACGGCCGCAAGCTCGGCTTCATCAGCCCGCATCTGATCCCGAAGCGCGCCATCTGCGACCCCGAACTGACGCTCGGCCTGCCGCGCGGCCTCACCGCCGCCACCGGCCTCGACGGTCTGTCGCACTGCATCGAGACGTTCCTTTCACCGCGCGTGAACCCGGTCGCCGACGCCATCGGCCTCGACGGCGCGCGCCGGATCTGGGACCACCTCGAGCGCGCCTTCAACGACGGCGGCGACCTCGAGGCGCGCAGCGAGATGATGATGGGCGCGCTGCAGGGCGGCCTCGCCTTCCAGAAGGGCCTCGGCGCCGTGCATGCGCTGAGCCACGCGCTCGGCGGCCTGAAGAGCCCGAGCCTGCATCACGGCACGCTGAACGCGATCCTGATGCCGCCGATCCTGCGCTTCAACCAGGCGACCGTGCCGGACAAGATCCGCCGGCTCTCCGTCGCCATGGGTCTTCCGGAGACGGCCGACCTCGCCGACGAGCTCGACGCGCTGAACCGCCGGCTCGGCATCCCGGCTGGCCTCCGGACGCTCGGCGTCACCGACGACCAGCTGCCCTGGGTGGTGGAGCGGGCGCTCGCCGACCATTCCTACGCCACCAACCCTCGCGCCGCGACGGCGGAAGAGTTCCGCGCCATCCTCGACGACGTGATGGTCTGACGCAGAGGCGGAATTTCCGGGCCCGGCCATCATCCTGAGGTGCCCGGCGACGCCGGGCCTCGAAGGAGGGTCCAGAGAACTCCCTTTCTGGATCGCGGCCGGGTACCTGCTGGAGCCTCCTTCGAGGCTTTGCTGACGCGAAGCACCTCAGGATGATGGAGGGACCGGCCGATCGGCCTGGAAGAGCGACTGTCGCGAATGGCAAACAAAAAGACCCGGGAAGCGGCCGCTTCCCGGGTCTTTCCATGTTCCATGCGAGGGGCCTTGCGAACGGGCTTCCTCATCTCTCCCGAGAGAGGCGAAGGATACCCTGCCCCGCGCCCGATCCTAGAACGGGATGTCGTCGTCGAGATCCGCCGCGTAGGACGAGGACGCGGCCGGCTGGCGCGACTGACCGCCGCCGCGCGGCGCCTCGAGCGGGCTGGAGCGGCCGAAGTCGCTGCCGCCGCCCTGGTAATCCGACTGCTCGCCGCCGCCCGAACGACCGTCGAGCAGCGTCAGCTCGCCGCGGAAACGCTGCAGCACGATCTCGGTGGTGAACTTCTCGGCGCCCTGCTGGTCGGTCCACTTGCGGGTCTGCAACTGGCCCTCGACATAGACCTTCGAGCCCTTCTTCAGGTACTGCTCGGCGATCTTGGCGAGGTTCTCGTTGAAGATCACCACGCGATGCCACTCGGTCTTTTCCTTGCGCTCGCCGCTCTGCTTGTCGCGCCAGCTCTCCGACGTCGCGATGTTCAGATTGACGACCGACTCGCCCGAATTCATCCGCCGCACCTCGGGGTCGCGCCCGAGATTGCCGACCAGAATGACCTTGTTGACGCTACCGGCCATGATCCGTTCCTTCTTGTCTCATTGCTGGCCCCAAACTATCCCGAAATGGCACGGCCCGCCCGCGACAATCGGGCCTTGTCCACATCAGACCGGCCTGTTCTCTTTTTGTTCTAGACAATTCCGGCCGAGCTGGCAAGATCTCGTCAGGTGAATCACCCTGATGCCGCGACAATCCGGCCTCGATCCTTGTATGGAAGGGCCGAAAGCCTAAATTTGGGCCTTGGTGCTCCGCACCCGCCCCTCCACTTGGACAGACGACACATGGCTCAGCATGCTGACGCGCGGTCATCCGGCGCGACCTCCGGCAAGTTCATTTCGGTCCGCGGCGCGCGCGAGCACAATCTCAAGAACATCGACATCGACATTCCGCGCGACAAGCTGGTGGTGCTGACCGGCCTCTCCGGCTCGGGCAAGTCGTCGCTCGCCTTCGACACGATCTATGCCGAGGGCCAGCGCCGCTATGTCGAGAGCCTCTCGGCCTATGCGCGCCAGTTCCTCGAGATGATGCAGAAGCCGGACGTCGACCAGATCGACGGCCTGTCGCCCGCCATCTCGATCGAGCAGAAGACGACCTCGAAGAACCCGCGCTCGACGGTCGGCACGGTCACCGAGATTTACGACTACATGCGCCTCCTGTTCGCGCGCGTCGGCATTCCCTATTCGCCGGCGACCGGGCTGCCGATCGAGAGCCAGACGGTCAGCCAGATGGTCGACCGCGTCATGGCGCTGCCCGAGGGCACCCGCCTCTATCTGCTCGCGCCGATGATCCGCGGCCGCAAGGGCGAGTACAAGAAGGAGCTGGCCGAGCTGCAGAAGAAGGGCTTCCAGCGCATCAAGCTGGACGGCGTCTTCTTCGAGATTTCCGAGGCCCCGGTCCTCGACAAGAAGCTGAAGCACGACATCGACGTCGTCATCGACCGCATCGTCGTGCGCGGCGACATCGGCTCGCGCCTCGCCGACAGCTTCCAGACGGCGCTCGAACTGGCCGACGGCATCGCGGTCGCCGAGTTCGCCGACGAGAAGGACGACAAGGGCAATGAGCGCCGCGTCATCTTCTCGGAAAAGTTCGCCTGCCCCGTCTCCGGCTTCACCATCGCCGAGATCGAGCCGCGGCTGTTCTCGTTCAACAATCCGTTCGGCGCCTGCCCGGAATGCGACGGCCTCGGCTCGGAGAAGAAGATCGACCCGGATCTCGTCGTGCCGGACGGCTCGCTGTCGCTGAAGCAGGGCGCGGTGGCGCCCTGGGCGAAATCCTCCTCGCCCTATTACGCGCAGACGCTGGAGGCGATCGCCCGCCACTACGATTTCGCCATGACGAAGCCTTGGGACGAGATCCCCGAGGCGGCGCAGAACGCGATCCTGTTCGGCACCGGCAAGGGCGAGATCGAGTTCATCTACAATGACGGCACCCGCGCCTACCGCACGCAGAAGAGTTTTGAGGGCGTCGTCACCAATCTCGAGCGGCGCTGGCGCGAGACGGAATCGAACTGGGCGCGCGAGGAGATCGAGCGCTACCAGGGCTCGACGCCGTGCAAGGCCTGCAACGGCGCGCGGCTGAAGCCGGAGGCGCTGGCGGTCAAGATCGCCGGCCGCAACATCTCCCAGGTCACCGAGCTGTCGATCCGCAACGCCGCGCAATGGTTCGAGGCACTGCCGGCCGAGCTCAACGAGAAGCAGAACGAGATCGCGGTCCGGATCCTGAAGGAGATCCGCGAGCGCCTCTCCTTCCTCGTCGATGTCGGCCTCGACTACCTGATGCTGTCGCGCAATTCCGGCACGCTGTCGGGCGGCGAGAGCCAGCGCATCCGCCTCGCCTCGCAGATCGGCTCCGGCCTGACCGGCGTGCTCTACGTGCTCGACGAGCCGTCGATCGGCCTGCACCAGCGCGACAATGACCGCCTGCTGGAGACGCTCCGGCACCTGCGCGATATCGGCAACACCGTGCTCGTCGTCGAGCATGACGAGGACGCCATCATGACGGCGGACTATGTCGTCGACGTCGGCCCGGAGGCGGGCGTGCATGGCGGCCAGATCATCGCCAAGGGCACGCCGGCCGAGATCATGGCCAATCCGAACTCGCTGACCGGCAAGTATCTCTCCGGCGAGCTCTCCGTCGAGGTGCCGGAAAAGCGGCGCGCCATCGACAAGAAGCGCAAGATCAGCGTCGTCGGCGCGCGCGGCAACAATCTGAAGAACGTCTCGGCCGACATCCCGCTCGGCACGTTCACCTGCGTCACCGGCGTCTCGGGCGGCGGCAAGTCGACCTTCCTGATCGACACGCTCTACGCCGCCGTGGCGCGACGGCTGAACGGCGCGCACATCCATCCGGCGCCGCATGACCGCATCGACGGGCTGGAGCTGATCGACAAGATCATCGACATCGACCAGTCGCCGATCGGCCGCACGCCACGCTCCAACCCGGCAACCTATACCGGCGCCTTCACGCCGATCCGCGAATGGTTCGCCGGCCTGCCGGAAGCGAAGGTGCGCGGCTATGGCCCGGGCCGCTTCTCGTTCAACGTCAAGGGCGGCCGCTGCGAGGCATGCCAGGGCGACGGCGTCATCAAGATCGAGATGCACTTCCTGCCCGACGTCTACGTCACCTGCGAGGTCTGCAAGGGCAAGCGCTACAGCCGCGAGACGCTCGACGTGAAGTTCAAGAACAAGTCGATCTCCGACGTGCTCGACATGACCGTCGAGGAAGCGCGCGAGTTCTTCCAGGCCGTACCCGGCATTCGCGACAAGATGGCGACGCTGGAGGAGGTCGGGCTCGGCTACGTCAAGGTCGGCCAGCCGGCGACGACGCTTTCGGGCGGCGAGGCGCAGCGCGTGAAGCTCGCCAAGGAACTGTCGCGCCGCGCCACCGGCAAGACGCTCTACATCCTCGACGAGCCGACGACGGGCCTGCATTTCCACGACGTCGCCAAGCTGATGGAAGTGCTGCACTCACTGGTCGACCAGGGCAACACGGTGGTCGTCATCGAGCACAATCTCGAAGTGATCAAGACCGCCGATTGGATCATCGACCTCGGCCCCGAGGGCGGCGATGGCGGCGGCGAGATCGTGGCGGTCGGTCGGCCCGAGGACATCGTCAAGGAAGAGCGCAGCTATACCGGCCGCTTCCTGAAGCCGGTGCTCGACAAGGCCAAGCTCGCGGCCCGCAAGCGCAAGGCGGTCGCGGCCGAATAGGCCGCGGCACGCGGCGTCCGGCACTCCAACAGCTCGACCATCATCCTGCGGTGCCCGGCAAAGCCGGGCCTCGAAGGAGGGTCCAGAGAGTGCTCCGCTGAACCCTCCTTCGAGGCTTTGCTTGCGCGAAGCGCCTCAGGATGATGGCAGAGCTATTCGTCGGGTCGAGCTTCCCGAGGGCGCCGCGGCATGGATCCCTGCTTCCGCAGGGATGACGGCGAGCGTGGGACTACGGCGTGGGCCAACCGGCAAAGTGCGAGCGGTCGGTCTAGCTCGGCGGCCTCTCGGGCCTATCGCGCGTTATACCCGCGATACCAGTCGACGAAGCGGTCGATGCCTTCGTCGATCGAGGTCTTGGGCTGGAAGCCGAGCGTCTCGGCCGAGAGGGCGATGTCGGCGAAGGTCGCCGGCACGTCGGCCTTGCGCATCGGCTCGAAACGGATCTCGGCCTTGCGGCCGGTCGCCCGCTCGATCGTGGCGATGAAGTCGAGCAGCGGCACGGGGCTGTTGTTGCCGAGGTTGAAGATGCGGTTCTCGCCCGGCTTCGGCGTCCGGTCGATCGCACCCAGCACGCCGGCGACGATGTCGTCGATATAGGTGAAGTCGCGCTCCATCAGGCCGTTGTTGAAGACGCTGATCGGGCGGCCTTCGAGGATGGCGCTGGTGAACAGCCAGGCCGCCATGTCGGGCCGGCCCCAGGGGCCGTAGACGGTGAAGAAGCGCAGCCCCGTCGAGGCGACGCCGTGCACATGCGCGTAGGAATGGGCGATCAGCTCGCCGGCGCGCTTGGTGGCGGCGTAGAGCGAGGCCGGGCGGTCGGTTCGGTCGGTCTCGCGGAACGGCACGTCCTCGTTGAGCCCGTAGACCGAGGAGGACGAGGCGTAGACGACGTGGCGAAGCCTGGGCAGGCGCCGCGCCGCCTCGAACATCACCACCTGGCCGGTGACGTTGCTGTCGGCATAGGCGATCGGGTTCTCGATCGAATAGGCGACCCCGGCCTGGGCGGCGAGATGTACCACCGTCTCGATGTCGGCGTGGGTGGTGGCGAGCCGCTCCATCGCCTCCATGTCGCTGACGCTGGCCTCGACGAATTCGAAATGCCGCTCGGCCTGCAGCCGGTCGAGCCGGGCGTGCTTCAACGCCGGGTCGTAGTAGGCGTTGAGGTTGTCGACCCCGATGACGGAATCGCCGCGAGCGAGCGCCGCCCGCGCGACATGCGAACCAATGAAGCCTGCGACACCGGTGACGAGCATTTTCATCCTTCTCGCTTAGCCGATTTTCGCGCCGCTACAAAGGTGGTCTTCGGTCGGGAAAAGTCCGCGCGTTCCCATTGAGGCGCCGATCCGCTATGACTGGCGCAGCGTCTCCTTTGGCGCGGATCGAATGCTGGACGTCGCATGATCTCCCAGAAGGCCAAATACGCATTCAAGGCGCTGATTCATCTGGCCAGGCAGCCGAGCGGGCAGACGACGCAGATCGACGACATCGCCCGCCAGGCCGGGGTGCCGCGCAAGTTCCTCGAACATATCCTGCTCGACCTGAAGCATCGCGGCATCATCGCCAGCCGGCGCGGCCGGTCCGGCGGCTACGCCATGCTGAAGGCGCCGGGCGAGGTGACGATCGGCCAGGTGCTGCGCGCCATCGACGGTCCGATCGCGCCGCTTTCCTGCATCTCCCGCACCGCCTACCAGCCCTGTCCGGATTGTCCCGACGAGGCGGCCTGCGCCGTTCGGCGTATGTTTGCGGGGCCCTATGAGACCCAATTGCGGGCGCTGGAGGCGACGACCCTCGCCGACGCGCTGACGGGTGGGGCCGAGGCGGCGGATCTGGACATGTCACGCGAGATCGTTTCTGCTGACAGCAGGTTCTAGGAAGGATTTTCTAGGACGACCCGCGGCGAAGGCCGGCGGTGGTTTGAAATTGTCGATCGCTTATGTCGAGATAAAGGCATCATCGAACAGGGAGTGCACGATGGTTCGCCCGGTTTTCTCGCTCGCACGACGCCTACGCCCCGCTGTCGCCGCCGCCGCGATGGGCCTGGCCATGGCCGTCACCCCGGCGCTCGCCGACACGCAGCTGCTCAATGTCAGCTACGATCCGACGCGCGAATTGTACAAGGACTACAACGCCGCCTTCGCCAAGCACTGGAAGGCCGAGACGGGTGAGACCGTCACCATCCAGCAGTCGCATGGCGGCTCCGGCAAGCAGGCCCGCTCCGTCATCGACGGTCTCGACGCCGATGTCGTGACGCTGGCGCTCGAGGCCGACATCGACGCCATCGCCAAGGCGAGCGGCAAGATCCCGGCCGACTGGCGCGGCCGCCTGCCGCACAATTCCTCGCCCTATACCTCGACGATCGTCTTCCTCGTCCGCAAGGGCAATCCGAAGGCGATCAAGGACTGGGGCGACCTGGTGAAGCCGGGCGTGCAGGTCATCACGCCGAACCCGAAGACCTCGGGCGGGGCGCGCTGGAACTATCTCGCCGCCTGGGCCTATGCCGAGAAGGCCTTCGCCAAGGACGAGGCGAAGATCCGCGCCTACATCGCCAAGCTCCTGGCCAATGTCCCGGTTCTCGACACCGGCGCGCGCGGCGCGACCACGACCTTCACCCAGCGCGGCATCGGCGACGTCTTCCTCTCCTGGGAGAACGAGGCCTTCCTCGCGCGCAAGGAATTCGGCGCCGACAAGTTCGACATCGTGGTGCCAAGCCTGTCGATCCTGGCCGAGCCTCCGGTCGCGCTGGTCGACGCCAATGTCGACGCCAAGAAGACTCGCGAGCAGGCGCTGGCCTATCTCGAATTCCTCTACACGCCGAAGGCGCAGGCGATCATCGCCCGGAACTTCTACCGCCCGCGCAATCCTGAAGCCGCCGATTCGAAGGACATCGCCAATTTCCCGAAGGTCGAGCTGGTGACGATCGACGACGTCTTCGGCGGCTGGAAGAAGGCGCAGCCGACCCATTTCGGCGATGGCGGCACATTCGACCAGCTCTACAAGCCGGCACGCTGAGCCATGACGGCGACGAGGTCCTTCCGCTGGCGCGAGCCGAGCATCCTGCCCGGCTTCGGGCTGGCGTTCGGCATCACGGTGACGGCGTTGTCGCTGATCGTGCTGATCCCGCTGGCGGCGCTCTTTCTCAAGGCCGCCAGCGCCGGACCGGCCGATATCTGGGCGGTGGCGACCTCGCCGCGCACGCTGGCCGCGCTCAGGCTCTCCTTCACCGCCGCGCTGTTCGCCGCGCTCGTCAATGCCGTCTTCGGCCTGATCCTGGCCTGGGTGCTGGTGCGCTATGATTTTCCGGGGCGGCGCCTGATCGATGCGGCGGTCGACCTGCCCTTCGCCCTGCCCACGGCTGTAGCCGGCATTTCGCTCGCGGCGATCTATGCGCCGAACGGCTGGGTCGGCGCACTGCTGGCGCCGCTCGCCTTCGAGATCGCGATCCCCTTCACCGATCTCTCCTTCGGCTTCGACGGCAAGGTCGCCTATACGCCCATCGGCGTGATGGTGGCGCTGATCTTCATCGGCCTGCCCTTCGTGGTGCGCACGGTGCAGCCGGTGCTGGAGGAGTTGCAGAGCGATGTCGAGGAAGTTGCGGCGCTGCTCGGCGCCAGCCGCTTCAGGACGATCTTCCGGGTGATCCTGCCGCCGGTCCTGCCGGCGCTCATGACCGGCTTCGTGCTCGCCTTCGCGCGGGCCGTCGGCGAATACGGCTCGGTGATCTTCATCGCCGGCAACGTACCGATGATCTCGGAAATCGCGCCGCTGCTGATCGTGATCCGGCTTGAGCAGTTCGACTATGCCGGCGCGGCGGTGGTGGCGACGATGATGCTGCTGATCTCCTTCGCGCTGATCCTCGCCGGCAACCTGATCCAGGCCCGCGCCCGCCGGAGGTTCGGCGATGTCTGACGCGACCCTGCCCTCCGCTGTCACAGCCACGCCGGCACGCAGCCCCAGCAGGGCGCGCGGCGAAAGCCCCGTCGTTCAGGTCGTGCTGATCGCGGTCTCGCTCGCCTTCCTGCTGCTCTTCCTGCTGCTGCCGCTCGTCACGGTCTTCGTCGAGGCCGGCGCCAAGGGCTGGGAAGCCTACCGCGCGGCGATCACCGAACCCGACGCGCTCGCGGCGATCCGGCTGACCCTGCTCGTCGCGGCGATCGCGGTGCCGTTCAACATCCTCGTCGGGATCGCTGCGGCCTGGGCGATCGCCAAGTTCGAATTCCGGGGCAAGAACCAGCTGATCAGCCTGATCGACCTGCCCTTCTCGGTTTCACCGGTGATCTCCGGCCTCGTCTTCGTGCTGCTGTTCGGCGCGCAGGGCTATTTCGGCCCTTGGCTGCAGGCGCACGACATCAAGATCGTCTTCGCGCTGCCCGGGTTGATCCTGGCGACGGTCTTCGTCACCTTCCCCTTCGTGGCGCGCGAACTGATCCCGCATATGCAGTCGCTCGGCTCGGCCGACGAGGAAGCGGCGCTGACGCTCGGCGCCTCGCCCTGGCGCGTGTTCTTCTCGGTGACGCTGCCGAATGTGAAATGGAGCCTGTTCTACGGCGTCCTGCTCTGCAACGCCCGCGCGATGGGCGAATTCGGTGCGGTGGCCGTCGTCTCCGGCAAGATCCGCGGCGTGACCAACACCATGCCGCTGCATATCGAGTTCCTCTACAACGAGTACATG
>JAEWAD010000340.1 GCA_023391905.1 Pseudomonadota bacterium
GTTGAGGCCCGGCGACGGCGCATTCTTCGCTGCACCCTTGGGGGACGGGCCGCGTGCACCTGCTAGAGTTGCTTAGTTTCGGGCCCAATGGCTGGGGCAACCAGCTGCTTGCCGGCACGTGGCTCACCATCCGCCTCGCCCTCGCGACGCTGCCCTTCGGACTGTTGCTCGGCCTGCTCATGGCGCTCGCCAAGCGCAGCCGAAATCGCTGGTGGCGCGCCTTCGGCAATGCCTACACCACCATCTTTCGCGGCCTGCCCGAACTCCTGACCATCTTCATCGTCTATTTCGGCGGCCAGATCGTCCTGCAGAAGTTCGTCAGCCTGTTCAGCGACGCCCCGGTCGAGATCAACGGCTTCGTCGCCGGCATGGTGGCGCTCGGCGTCGTGTTTTCCGCCTATGCGTCGGAGGTCTTCCTCGGCGCCTTCAACAACATCACCCGCGGCCAGTACGAGGCCGCCTATGCGCTCGGGCTGCGGCCCTGGGCGACGCTGCGCCTCGTCATCGTGCCGCAGCTCGTGCGCCTCGCGCTGCCCGGCCTCGCCAATCTCTGGCTGATCCTCCTGAAGGACACGGCGCTGGTCTCGGTGATCGCGCTCGAGGATCTGTTGCGGAAGACGCAGATCGCCGTCCGCGTCACCAAGGAGCCATTCCTGTTCTTCGGCGTCGCCTGCCTGATCTATCTCGCGCTGTCGATGGTGTCGTCGATCGGCATCGTGGCGATCGAGCGCTGGGCCAATCGCGGCGTCAGGAGAGCGTCATGAACTGGGACGCCCTCGCCACCTATGGCCCGCGCATGCTGCAGGGCCTCGTGGTCACGCTGCAGCTGGTCGTCATCTCGATCACGCTCGGCGCGCTTTTGGCCTGGCCCGTCGCGCTGGCGCGGATGAGCCGCAGCCGCATCCTGCGTGGCATCTCGTTCGGCTACATGTATTTCTTCCGCGGCACGCCGCTGCTGGCGCAGACCTTCCTGGTCTACTACGGCGCCGGCCAGTTCCGGCCTCAGCTGGAAGCGGTCGGGCTCTGGTGGATGTTCCGCGACGCGTTCTTCTGCTGCGTGCTCACCTTCACCTTGAACACCGCCGCCTATCAGGCTGAAATCCTTCGCGGCGCCATCCGCGCCGTGCCGATCGGCCAGAGCGAGGCGGCGATGTCGCTGGGCCTCAATTCGCGGCAGATCTTCCGCAAGATCATCGTGCCGCAGGCGTTGCTCATCGCCCTGCGCCCGCTCGGCAACGAGGTCATCCTGATGATCAAGGGCTCGTCGGTCGCCGCCATCGTAACGGTGTTCGACCTGATGGGCGTCACCCGCCTCGCCTATTCGCGCACCTTCGACTTCCAGGTCTATCTGTGGGCCGCCGTGCTCTACCTGATCGTCGTCGAGACGATCCGGCGGGTCTGGGACAAGCTGGAGCACTACCTGACGCGTCATCTCCGGCACGCCTGAAAGCAGAACACCCGGCGCAAGGCCGGGTGTTCTCATCTCTCGGGATCGCGGGACGACGGCCTCAGGCCATGCCCTTGTCCTTCTCCAGCGGAATGTAGTTGAGCGGCAGCGCCGTCGCGTACTTGATCTGCTCCATCGCAAAGGCCGACGACACGTCGGCGATGTCGATGCGCGAGATCAGCCGCTTGTAGAACAGGTCATAGGCCTCGATATCCGGCACCACGACGCGCAGCAGGTAATCGACCTGTCCGCTCATGCGGTAGAACTCCACCACTTCCGGCACGTCGCGGATCACCTCGGCGAAGCGCTTCAGCCATTCCTCATTGTGCTGGCTGGTGGTGATCGAGACGAACACCGTCACCTTGGCGTTGACCTTCTTCGGGTCGAGCACGGCGACGCGCTTGGTGATGACGCCGTCTTCCTCGAGCTTCTGGATGCGCCGCCAGCACGGCGTCGTCGACAGGCCGACTCGCCGCCCGATCTCGGCGACGGGGATGGTGGCGTCTTCCTGCAGGATTTGCAGAATTTTTCGGTCGAGCCGGTCGATCATTGGGGAAACCTCTACTTTGGAACCCATCCGCCTTGAGCATCATTTTCCAACGATGACACCAGGAGACACTCGATTGAGAAAATTATTCTGAAGATGAATGATCAACTCGGGTCGTTTTGTCAATCGGCCGGGCCAATTCGGCCGCCACGCGCGCCCGCAGCACTGGCAACAGCTCCGCCTCGAACCATGGATGGCGCTTGAGCCAGCCGGAGTTCCGCCACGACGGATGCGGCAACGGGATGACGGCGGGCGCGTTGCCGCCGTCGAGGATCGCCCGCCAACTGGAGACGGTCTCCGTCAGCCCCGATCGGGCTCTCCCGCCGAGATGCCAGTTCTGCGCATAAAGCCCGACCGCCAGGACCAGTCGCACCGCCGGCAATTCGGCCATCACCCGCGCCCGCCATAGAGGCGCGCATTCACGACGCGGCGGCAGGTCGCCGCCCTTGGCATCGAGACCCGGAAAGCAGAACCCCATCGGCACGATCGCGATCCGCGCCTCGTCGTAGAACGTATCCTCGTCGATCCCCATCCAGTTCCGAAGGCGATCGCCGGACGGGTCGGTGAAGGGCTTGCCCGATGCATGCACCCGCGTGCCCGGCGCCTGTCCGGCGATCAGGATCCGGGCCGTTGCGGAACCGCGGATCACCGGCCGCGGCGCATGCGGCAGAGGCTTGCCGATCGGGTGATCGACGCAGACCCGGCAATCCCGGATCTCCGAAAACAGAGCGTCGAGGCCGTCTTCCGGCAGATTTAGCTGCGGCTTAACCATATCGCTCAAGTCGGCATTAAGCATTCGAACCGCAAGTTTCCCGGGAACTCCTGTACTTCCTCACGGAAGCCGCGACATGCAGAGCCTAGACGTCCCGGTGGGCGACGACCAGTCGAGAGCGATGTCCGATGCCGGCGCCGAGCAGCGCCCTGCGGCGGTGGATGGCGCTCGCGGCCTCAAGGCACTGACGGCGTCGTCGGGAAGCACCGTGCTCGAAGCGGTACTCCTCCAGGACTATGCCCGCACCCGGGTACGCGGCATCCCCGTATCCGTGGCGATGTTGTTCGCCGCCGGTCTCGCAGCCACGTTTTTCGTGCCGCCGCTCCTGGCCGCCCTCTGGATCGCGCCTGCCCTCCTCCTGCATGGCGGCCTCGCCGCGCTCTGCCTGATGGCCGGCGCCTCCGCCGCCGCCGCGCCGCCTGCGCGGATCGCGCTCGTCGCCCTGGAAGTCGCCTGCGGCCTGGCATGGGCCGCCCTGCTGGCACTCCTCGCCACGCGTGCCAGTGCCGATCCCGCAATCGCCCTGCTCGGCATCACGCTGGTCGCCGCCGCCCATGGCACCTCCCGCGCCGCGAGCCTGCCTGCGGCGTCCTTCGCCGCCGGAGCGCCGATCACGCTGGCCGCCGTCACGCTGTTCGCCATGCGCGGCACGCCCGTCGACCTGGCACTTGCCGCCCTCTGTCTTGCGAGCGGCATCGGCTGCCTCGCCCACGCCTCCCGCCTCCACGCCACCAAACGCGCGCTGCTTGCTTCCGACAGGACCAACGACCGACTGACAACCGATCTCGACGCCGCCCGCGCCAAGACGTCGAAGGCGCTGCGGACGGCGGAGGAGGCCAACCTCGCCCGCTCCCGCTTCCTCGCGACGATGAACCACGAGCTGCGTACCCCGCTCAACGCCATCCTCGGTTTCGCCGAGGTGATGAAGGACGAAGTGCTCGGCCCTATGGGCAACCGCACCTATCGGGACTATGCGAGCGACATCCATGCGAGCGGCGGCCACCTGCTGTCGCTGGTCACCGAAATCCTGGAACTGTCGGGCTTCGAGGCGGGACGCTACGAGCTGCGCGAGGAGCCGGTGCAGCTGACACGGCTGGCGCAGGACTGCGAGGCCTTCGTGCGGTCGCGCGCCGAGAGCCGGGCGTTGAAGCTGAGCCTGGCCGCCGAACCCGATCTGCCGCCTCTGCTGGCCGACGCGCGCGCGACCCGCCAGGCGGTGATCAATCTGCTCTCGAACGCCATCAAGTTCACGCCGCC
>JAEWAD010000341.1 GCA_023391905.1 Pseudomonadota bacterium
TCCCTGACCCTCCCCACAAGGGGGAGGGAATCGGCTCGCGCTTCCATCGGGTCAGAGCGCCTCCAGGAACTGTTTCGAGGCCTGATGGTGTTCGTGGCGGAGCCGCGCCAGGTCGACGCCGACCGGCTGGCCGTCCTCGACCCGCCATTCGCCCTTCACCATGACGCGGTCGGCGGCGTGCGCCCCGCACAGCACGAGGGCTGCGAGCGGATCGCCGGCGCCGGAAAAACGCAGCTCGTCCAGCGTCCAGAAGGCGAAATCGGCCTGCTTGCCGACCGCGATCGTGCCGATGTCGTCGCGGCCGAGGCAGCGCGCCGAGCCCGCCGTCGCCCAGCGCAGCACGTCGAGATGGGTGACCTCGGACGCGTCGTAGCGCAGCCGGCCGATCATCAGCGCGTGGCGCGCCCCCTCGATCAGGTTGGAATTGTCGTTCGAGGCCGAGCCGTCGACGCCGAGGCCGACGGGGCAGCCGGCCGCCTCCAGCTCGCGGGTCCGGCAGATGCCGGACGAGAGCACCATGTTCGAGGTCGGGCAGTGGCAGATGCCGACGCCGTGCCGGCCGAGCTTCGCAATCTCCGCGTCGTCGAAATGGATGCCGTGGGCGAGCCAGGTCCGGTCGGAGAGCCAGTGGCATTCGTCCAGATAGTCGACCGCCGACATGCCGAGCTTCGCATGCGCGAAGTCCGCTTCCTGCTTCGTCTCGACGAGATGCGTGTGCAGCCGGCAATCGTGCTTTTCGGCGAGCGCCGCCGTCTCGCGCATCAAGCGCAGCGAGACGTCGAAGGGCGCGCATGGCGCCAGTGCGACGCGGGTCATCGCGCCGTCGGCGCTGTCGTGGTGGCGGGCGATGATGCGCTCGCAATCGGCGAGGATCGTGTCGGTGTCCTGGATGGCGCCGCCGGGCGCAACCGCCTGGCTGTCGTCGCCGGCCTGATCGCCGACCAGATCGAGCGCGCCGCGCGAAAGCGTCATGCGGATCCCGACGGCGGCGGCCTCCTCGGCCTCGATGTCGAGGGCGTGCTCGAGCCCGGTCGGAAACATGTAGTGGTGGTCGGAGGCGCAGGTGCAGCCCGACATCAGGAGCTCGGTCGTCGCCAGCCGGGCGGCGAGGCGGAAATTGTCGGCGTTCACATGGCGGGTCCAGATCGGATAGAGCGTCGTGATCCACGGCCAGAGCGACTTGTTGATCGCCTTCGGGTGGGCCCGCGTCATCGTCTGGAAGAAGTGGTGGTGGGTGTTGACGAGGCCCGGCGTCACGACATGGCGCGAGGCGTCGAAGATCCGATGCACGGGATGAACCGGCTCCGCGCCGCGCCCGACCAGTTCGGCGATGCGGCCGTTCTCGACGACGATGCCCCGCTCGGCGCCCGCCGCGAGGACGGCGATCGGATCCTTGAGCCAGATGCGGTCGGTCATGCCTGTTTCCTGTCTGCGCGCAGGAAACAGGAGAGCGGGGTGCGCCGCAAGCTCAATCGGACGACGGCGCATCGGGGGCGGACCGGCGCGAACGCCGATCCGCCGACAGAAGACCTCAGGCGGTCGCGAGCTTCAGGGTGCGGTTCCCTTCGCGGCCATAGCCGAGGATCTCGATCCGGTCCGGATAGACCTCGACGACGGAGTAGGCCGTGGTGTCGGGGGTGTCGACCATGCCCTTGAAGTTGACGAAGTGCTTGCCGTTCAGCTCGCCGTAATTGCCGGCATGGTTGTGGCCGTTGAAATAGGCGACGACGTTCTTCGACTTGCCGAGGAGATCGACGATCCGGTCGGAATCCCAGAGATTGTGCTCGTTCGCCGGATAGACCGGGTAGTGGCACATGACGATGACCTTCTCGCCGGCCGCCTCGGCCTTCTGGATCGTCGCCTCGAGCCAGGCGAACTGCTCGTCGCCGAGCGAGCCGTTCCAGCTCTGGGCGTTCGACGCGCCCTTCGCCTTCAGCTCGTCCAGCCGCTTGGCCGCGACTTCGCGGCGCGGGTCGTCCTTCGGCGGCGCGAACAGGCTGACGTCGTTGCCGTCGAGCAGGATGAAGCGGTAGCCGCCGCCGGCGAAATCGGAATAGGCCTTGTCGAGGCCGGTGGTGCGCTGCACGGAGTCGAGATATTCGGCGGCGACGTCGTAGTCGTGATTGCCGAGCAGCAGCACGCTCGGATGGTCGAGCTTGTCATAGAGCGGCAGCACGTGGCTGAAGCTCTCCCAGTGCCGGTCGATGATGTCGCCGAGCGTCGCGACGAACTGCAGGTCGTGCTTGTTCAGCGTGTCGATCGCCTCGGACAGCTTCCAGAGGCTGTTGGCGTAGTAGCGGTTCGACTTCAGGTTCGGCACCACCGGGGCGTATTGCGGATCGGCGACGATGCCGAAGCGGAACAGCGGATCGGTCTCGGCGCGGGCCGGATTGATGGTGAAGCCGGCGAAGGGGGCGAAGATCGCGGCGGTGCCGCCGATCTTGAGCAGGTTGCGTCGTGTGATCACGAGCGGTCTCCCGGTTGGTGAAAGCTGACGGCCTGCGATAGGGCCGATAGCTGACAGCCGGGAGACGGTTCGATGACGGTTGGCTGACAATGCCGCCCGCGCGGGCGGCGGCTAGTCCTGCCGGGCCGCCACGGCCTCGATCTCGACCAGGAATTCCGGCCGGGTGAAGCCGGTGACGATATAGAGCGTGGACGCGGGCAGCGGCTCGCTGACATAGCGGTCGCGCACGTTCATGTAGCGGCGCATGTCCTCGCGCTTGGTCACGAACGCATTCAGGCGGACGATGTCGGAAAGCTCCATGCCGCCCGCGGCGAGAATGGCGCGGATGTTCTCGAAGCAGATCTCCGCCTGCGCCTCGATGTCCTCCGGCACGCTGTCGTCGTCGCGGATGCCGAGCTGGCCCGATGTGAAGATGAAGCGGCTGCCGGCGGGCGCTTCGACGCCATGGCTGTAATGGCCGAAGGGCGGGCGGATGTCCTTCGGGGTCAGGGGGGTGTTCACCATCGGGCGCTCCGGTTCGGCATGGGGATCAGCTTGGGGATCAGCTTGGGGATCCGCTTGGGGAGCGGAAGGGTAGGGGCGTCCCGCGCGGCATGGCAAGGCCGTTGCGGTTCGGAACGCAGGCGATCCACACCGGCGCCCGTGTGAAATGCTCGATTTCGTGGCATCTGCCGCTATCGTGCGCAGGGTTCGTCGCATAATATGCCGCCACTTTCCGGCGCTGGGGCGGAACGCTTGGTTGGTGCCTGCGCGCGGGCGGGGGCCCGGCGCGCTTCATGGCACGCCTCTTGCGACGTGAAAGGGCTGGTTTTCGGACGCGGACGGTGCAGAACCGGGGCGCCGGTCAGGGAAGAACATCAAGGCGACCGCCGGGGCTGTCGCGACAAGGGGAAGGCTAAGAACGACATGACATCGCTCAGGACACGGTTCATCGGCATGGCGGCCGGCGCCGCGGCAGTGGCTTTTGCCGGCCAGGCCTTCGCACTCGACGAGGTTTCCTTCGGCACCAACTGGCTGGCCCAGGCCGAGCATGGCGGCTTCTACCAGGCGGTCGCCGACGGCACCTACGAGAAGCACGGCCTCAAGGTGACGATCGTGCAGGGCGGCCCGCAGGCGGCCAACCGCCAGCTGATGCTCGCCGGCAAGACCCAGTTCAACATGGCCGGCAACCTGGTCGAGACCTTCGCCGCCGCCGACGAGGGGATCCCGCTGGTCGAGGTCGCCGCGATCTTCCAGAAGGAGCCGCAGGTCATCATCGCCCACCCGCAGGTGGAGAAGTTCGAGGATCTCGCCAAGCTCGACACGCTGCTGCTCTCCAAGGACGGCTATGCCTCCTATTTCCAGTGGATGAAGTCGGCCTTCCCGGGCTTCCGCGACGAGCAGTTCAAGCCCTACACCTTCAATCCGGCGCCGTTCCTGGCCGATCCGAACTCGGCGCAGCAGGGCTACATCACCTCCGAGCCGTTCGAGATCGCCAAGCAGGCCGACTTCAAGCCGAAGCTGTTCCTGCTCGCCGATGAGGGCTTCAGCACCTATTCGACCCTGATCGAGGCGACGCAGGAATATGCCGACGCCAATCCGGACATCGTGCAGCGCTTCGTCGATGCCTCGATCGAGGGCTGGTACAACTACCTCTACGGCGACAACTCGGCCGCCAATGCCCTGATCAAGAAGGACAATCCGGAAATCACGGATGAGCAGATCGCCTACACGGTCCAGACCATGAAGGATTATGGCCTGGTCGATTCCGGCGACACGCTCGAGAAGGGCATCGGCTGCATCACCGATGCGCGCGTGCAGGATTTCTACGAGAAGATGGTCAAGGCCGGCGTCACCAAGCCGGGTCTCGACCTGTCGAAGGTCTACACCACGAAGTTCGTCTGCAAGAACGTCGGCAAGGACCTGAAGAAGTAATCATCACGACGGGGGCGCTCGCGCTCCCTGGCATTGCCGGGCTGGTCCCGGCAATGCCATTTCTGCTAGCGGCCGAGGCGGGTAGGCGCCAAGACCGGAATCGTGGCAATGCCTGGCCACGCAGTTGAGGAAACGGAATACTTGTCTCTCGCAACCAGCAGCCCGCCATCCGTTGAAGCCGGACGGCCCATCGTGCGTCTCGACCATGTCTCGAAGACGTTCTCGAACGGTACGATCGCGCTGAAAGACATGTCGCTTTCGATCCGCGCCGGCGAGTTCATCAGCCTGCTCGGACCGTCCGGTTGCGGCAAGTCGACCGCGCTCCGCATGCTGGCAGGGCTCGGCGAGCCCTCCTCGGGCAGCATCGTCTGGCCCGACGGTTCGCATGTGGCGGGCGACAAGAAGGGCGGCGACATCGGCTTCGTGTTCCAGGAGCCGACGCTGATGCCCTGGGCGACCGTGTTCAAGAATGTCTGGCTGCCGCTGCGCCTGAAGGGCATCTCGCAGTCCGAGGCCCGCCCGCGCATCATGGAAGCGCTGGAGATGGTCGGTCTCGACAAGTTCGCGGAGTCCTATCCGCGCGAGCTCTCCGGCGGCATGAAGATGCGTGTCTCGATCGCCCGCGCGCTGGTGACGCGGCCGCGCATCCTCTTGATGGACGAGCCCTTCGCGGCGCTCGACGAGATCACCCGCCAGAAGCTCAATGACGACCTGCTGCGCCTCTGGGAGCAGTTCGGCTGGACGATCGTCTTCGTCACCCACTCGGTTTTCGAATCCGTCTATCTGTCGAGCCGGATCGTTGTCATGGCCGCCCGTCCGGGCCGCGTCATCGACGAGATCGCGGTCGACGCTCCGCATCCGCGCGGCATCGGTTTCCGCACTTCGCAGGCCTATGGCGACTACTGCCGCCGCGCCTCGGAATCCCTTCTTTCCGCCATCGGAACGGCCGACCACCTATGACCAGCATCGATCACGGCCCCGCCACGGCCGAAAACCCGGCGACGGCAGCGCATGAGGATGTTGCGCCCCCGCCCGCTCCGTCCATGCCGGTGAGCGAGCGCATCCTGCGCATCCTCATCCCGCTCGTCATGCTGGCCATGCTGATCGGCCTGTGGGCCTGGTATGTCGCCGCCTACAACATCCCGAAATACATCCTGCCGGGCCCCAATCTGGTGGCGCAGTCGCTGATCAATGACTGGCCGATCCTCGGCATGGCGCTGCTGGTGACGCTGAAGATCACCTTCGCCGCGCTCGCCATCGCGCTGGTCGGCGGCGTCGCGCTCGCCATCCTGCTGACCCAGTCGAAGTGGATCGAGCTGGCGCTGTCGCCCTACATGGTCATCCTGCAGGTGACGCCCGTCGTCGCCATCGCGCCGCTCATCCTGATCTACGCGCCGTCGACGCAGTCGGCGCTCTTGATCTGCGCCTGGATCGTCGCCTTCTTTCCCGTGCTCTCCAACACGACGCAGGGCCTGAAGAGCACGGACCACAACCTCCTGAACCTGTTCGAGCTCTACGGCGCCAGCCGCTGGCAGACGATGATCCACCTGAAGCTGCCGGCGGCGCTGCCCTATTTCCTCGCGGGCTTGCGGATCGCCGGTGGCCTGGCGCTGATCGCGGCCGTGGTGGCGGAG
>JAEWAD010000460.1 GCA_023391905.1 Pseudomonadota bacterium
CGGTGTCGAGGATGACGACGTCATAGCCGCCGAGGCGGGCGGCCTGCAGCGTGCGGGTGGCGATCTCGGTCGGCGACTGGCCGGCGACGATCGGCAGCGTGTCGATGCCGTTCTGCTCGCCGAGCACGCGCAGCTGCTCCTGCGCGGCGGGGCGGCGGACGTCGAGCGACGCCATCAGCACCTTGCGCTTCTGCTGCTGCGTCAGGCGGCGGGCGATCTTGGCGGTCGAGGTCGTCTTGCCCGAGCCCTGCAGGCCGACCATCATGATGGCGACCGGGGCCGGGGCATTCAGGTCGATCGGCTCGGCCTCGGCGCCCAGCATCTCGACGAGCTGGTCGTGGACGATCTTGACGACCATCTGGCCGGGCGTCACCGAGCGGATGACGTCGGCGCCGATGGCGCGCGAGCGGACCTTGTCGGTGAAGGAGCGGACGACGTCCAGCGCCACGTCCGCCTCGATCAGCGCGCGGCGCACCTCGCGCATCGCGTCGTTGACGTCGGCCTCCGTCAGCGCACCGCGGCGGGTGAGCTTGTCGAAGATGCCGGAAAGGCGCTCGGACAGGTTATTGAACATTCGATTCCGCTTTCCTCGAAGGGATCGCTTCCGATCCGCCGATTGACCAAAGACGTTCAGCGCCCGCGGGCGCGACGCGCTGGCGGACGTTGACCTCCGGGGTCGGGCCCCGGTCGGCGGCTCAGAGGAGACCTCTTCGCGAGAATTTGGGCGGCTTTTAGCGCGGAAGGGCGGTCTGAGTCAATGAAGCAGCCCCGCTTGTGCGGGCCGCGCCGCCTGCTAGTTTGCGCCCGGGGGGCATCCTCTGGTGGCTGAGCCGACATCTTGCTTAAGAAGACACGACGCGCCATGCGTCGCTGGATTGCTGAAAATACGTTCGCCGGGCCACATCCCGGCGATCCTCGGCTCGACTGCGTCTGGTCCAAGGGCATAGCTCGCTTCTGCGACTATGCCGGTGGCGGGAGCTATTGGCTCCAACCCACCGAGGTCGTCCAGCCGCCTGGCTTCTTCCGCGAACACTATGCCGGGTCGAGCGGGCTCGTCTGGGTGCGGCTCGGCTCCGGGGCCCGCACCGGCGGAGACTGCGACCTCGCCGGGTTCGTCCGCGAGGCGTTGCCCACCATCCGCGCCCCTTTCGTCCTGGTGACGACGGATGGCGACCTGTCCGTGCCGACCGAGCTGCCGCGCGACGTCGTCGACGCGCTCCTGGCCTCGCCCTATCTCGTGGCCTGGGCGACGCAGAACTATGTCGGCGGCGGTGATTCGCGGATCCGTCATTTTCCGATCGGCCTCGATCTCCACCATCGGCGCCCCTTCTCGAGCCCGGCGGGCCTGCTCGCCCTGCTCGAGCGGCTGGCTGCGCGGCGCGTGGCTCCCGACAGGCAGGCCCCGCGGGTGTTCTGCGATCTCGGCCTCAACATACAGTCCGAGGAACGCCGCGAGGCCGTGCGCGTCCTGGCCGGTTGTCCGCATGTGGTGATGCAGAGGAAGCGCGTGTCGCAGGCCGCGATCTGGCGACGCTACGCCGGCTCACCCTTCGTCGTCAGCGCGATCGGCAATGGGCTCGACTGCCATCGGACCTGGGAGGCGCTGATGCTGGGTTCGATCGTCGTGACGCGGACTTCGCCGCTCGACCCGCTCTTCGCCGAATTGCCGATCGTCATCGTGCGTGACTGGGCGGAGGTCCGCGATCCGGCCAATCTGGCGCGCTGGGTTCGGCTCTATGCACCGCTGACCCGGCCGGAATACCTGCAGCCGCGGCTGCGTCCCGCCCACTACCTGGCGCCGCTGCGCGCCGCGCTGGCCGCGACGGCCGAGCCGGTCGGCGCCTGAAACGAAAATGGCCGGGACATGCCCGGCCATCGTGTTTCGGTGTCGTCCCGCCCTACGGGCAGGATTTTCCCAGCGCGTCGAGCGCGGCGGAGACGCCCGAGAGCGAGTAGCTGTCGGTCGTGTTGGTGCCGCGACGCGACGTGCCCGAGACGGACATCGCCCGACCCTTCTTCATCGCCGCGATCAGCGCCGTCTCCTGCGCCGCGTTCTCGATCCAGGCGCCGTCGTCCTTGGTGAACATCGAGAATTTCTGGCCGTCCACGTCGACGGTGACCTTCGAGCCTTCCTTGAAGGGATAGCCGATGATGACCGACACTTCGCTGCGGACGTTCTCGCTCGGGCGGGCGGTCACCATGAAGTAGGCGGGATCCCGATTGAGACCCTGCGGTGCCTGGGATTGCGGCTGGGTGGCTGCATAGCAGACCTTTCCGCGCGAATCGGAATACGCATAGGCACTCCAGTCCTTGAAAGTGCCGACCCGGTTCGGGGTCTGGGCTTCGGCCGTAGCCGCGAAGCCGGCAAGAGAAGCACCCACGACGAGAGCGGCCGCTGCGATCCTTGTTCCGTTCATGTTGTTCCCACCAATATTGTCAGCACACACGTCGGGCGGGTGGATTCCGTCGCCCGAGCAATTCCTTGAAATTGCGCGGGTTCCATTAACATTCCATGAACCACACTGAACGGAGGGCCGACCGAGAGTTGAGGGCAAAGAGAGTCTGGCCAATGGGGCGAGAGTGTGGCCTCGCCGGCCGGATCCGGCCCCCGGGCGGCCGCGCCGGCCGTCAGGCCGCCGCGTCCTTCTCCAGCGCGCGCCGCGCGGCTTCGTAGTGCAGCGGCTTCACATGGCCGCGCAGCAGCGTCAGGGCGGTCATCAGCACCGTCGCGTCGTCGGCGAAGCCGAGGCCGATCATAAAGTCGGGGACGGCGTCGACGGGCAGGATGAAATAGGCGAGCGCGCCGATCAGCGTCGCGCGCACCTTGAGCGGCGTGCTTGAGTCGAAGGCACAGAAATAGGCGGCCGCCACGTCCTCGGCGAAGGGGATGTGGCGCGCGGTGGCGCGAAATTTCTTCCAGAAGCCGCGCCGGACGCGCTCCGCGCGGGAAGCATCGTCCTCCGGGGTCGAGCCGGGGCCGAACACGTCGCCGAACTTCATGCTCTTCATGGGCCTGCAACCTCGTCAGCCGCGGGAGTGCGGCGAAGAAGTCGCGCGCCGAACCGGGCAGGCCAGAATGTAGGAAGTGCCGTGACGGATCGCAATGAAAGGGTCGCGGCCGACGCGTTGCCGGCCGCAGGACACCTGGGGTTGCGGCTCCGGCTTCAGCCCTTCTCGGCCAGGCGCTCGATCTTCTTCTGCATCTCGTCGAGCTGGCGCTTCAGCATGTCGAAATCGCCGTCGCGATCGGGCTTCGGCTCCGGCCGGACTTCCGGTCGGCCGTTCGGCCGTTCCGGCGCGGGCGCCGCATCCGGGCGGCCGCCGCTGAAGGGCAGGAACATCCGCATCGCCTGCTCGAACATCTCGGTGTTGCGGCGGACGGTCTCCTCCATGGCGGAGAAGGCGCCGGGGCCGAAGGCGTTCGCCATCTGGCCGCGCAGCTTGTCCTGGTCACGGGCCAGGCTGTCGATCGAGAAGTCGAGATAGGTCGGCACCAGATTCTGCATCGAGTCGCCGTAGAAGCGGATCAGCTGGCGCAGGAAGGTGATCGGCAGCAGGTTCTGCCCCTTGTTCTCCTGCTCGAAGATGATCTGCGTCAGCACCGAGCGCGTGATCTCCTCGCCCGACTTGGCGTCGAACACGACGAAATCCTCGCCCGCCTTGACCATGTTGGCCAGGTCCTCGAGCGTCACATAGGTCGAGGTACCCGTATTGTAGAGGCGACGATTGGCGTATTTCTTGATCGTCGTCGGTTCTTTTTCCTTGGTCATGTCCGCTCCCCTGACCCCTCTCTCGTGATCGGCTGGCATTTCCGTCGCGCGGGCCTCTTCGCGCCCGGTCTCCGACGAGCTGTCCCTCAAGAACGTCCACGATAGGGGCATTCTTCAATTCCGCCAAACTGATTGTGCGCTGCATGCTGCGAGTCGTGCTGCGCAAACATTGCGGTGCAGCAACGGCGCTGCAACATCGTTGATTGACAGCCTTCCTGCGCCAGTCTCAGATTGCGGCACAAACCGTCGCCGAAGAGGATCGAGGAAACCCATGGCCCAAGAGAACGATATCGTCATCGCCGCCGCCACCCGCACCGCCGTCGGCTCCTTCAATGGCGCCTTCGCCAACGTGCCGGCGCACGAACTGGGCGCCGCCGTTGTCAAGGCGGTGCTCGAGCAGGGCAAGACCGAGCCGGATGCCGTCGACGAGCTGATCTTCGGCCAGGTGCTGACGGCCGCCCAGGGCCAGAACCCGGCCCGTCAGGCCTCCATGCTCGCCGGCCTGCCGAAGGAGACGACGGCGTGGAGCCTCAACCAGGTCTGCGGTTCCGGCCTGCGCTCGGTGGCGCTCGGTATGCAGCAGATCGCCACCGGCGACGCGTCGATCATCGTCGCCGGCGGCCAGGAATCGATGTCGCTGGCGCCGCATGCCGCGCATCTGCGTTCCGGCACCAAGATGGGCGACCTCGCCATGGTCGACACCATGATCAAGGACGGCCTCTGGGACGCCTTCAACGGCTACCACATGGGCGTCACGGCCGAGAATGTCGCGCGCGAGTTCCAGATCAGCCGTGAGCAGCAGGACGCCTTCGCCACCGCCTCGCAGAACAAGGCCGAGGCGGCGCAGAAGGCCGGCAAGTTCAAGGACGAGATCACGCCCTTCACGATCTCGACCCGCAAGGGCGACATCATCGTCGACCAGGACGAGTACATCCGCGCCGGCGCGACGCTGGAAGCGGCGGCCAAGCTGCGCCCGGTCTTCGCCAAGGACGGCACGGTGACCGCCGGCAACGCCTCGGGCCTCAATGACGGCGCCGCGGCGCTGCTCCTGATGACGGCGGCCGAGGCGGCGAAGCGTGGCATCACCCCGCTTGCCCGCATTGCCTCCTGGGCGACGGCCGGCGTCGATCCGGCGGTGATGGGCACCGGCCCGATCCCAGCCTCGAAGAAGGCGCTCAAGAAGGCCGGCTGGTCGGTCGAGGATCTCGACCTGATCGAGGCGAACGAGGCCTTCGCGGCGCAGGCCTGCGCCGTCAACCACGGCGTCGGCTTCGATTCCGCCAAGGTCAACGTCAATGGCGGCGCCATCGCCATCGGTCATCCGATCGGCGCCTCGGGTGCCCGCATTCTCGTCACGCTGCTGCACGAAATGGTGCGGCGCGACGCAAGGAAGGGATTGGCAACGCTCTGCATTGGCGGTGGAATGGGAATTGCTTTGACCGTGGAGCGCTGACGCGCAAGCGGGACAAATCGGGGCGCCGGGACAAACCGGCCGGCTGGGGAGGAAGGAATGGGGAAAGTCGCCCTCGTGACCGGCGGCACGCGCGGTATTGGCGCGGCCGTCTCCAAGGGGCTGAAGGCCGCGGGCTACAGCGTCGCGGCCAGCTTCGCCGGCAATGCCGAGAAGGCACAGGCCTTCCAGGCGGAAACCGGCATCCCGGTGTTCCAGTGGGACGTGACCGACGCCGAGGCCTGCGTCGCCGGCGTGCATGCCGTCGAGCTGGCGCTCGGTCCGGTCGACATCCTCGTCAACAATGCCGGCATCACGCGCGACGGCTGGTTCCACAAGATGGACCAGGCGCAGTGGTCGAGCGTGATCCGGACCAACCTCGATTCGATGTTCACCATGACGCGGCCGCTGATCGAGGGCATGCGCGAGCGCGGCTTCGGCCGCATCGTCAACATCTCCTCGATCAACGCGCAGAAGGGCCAGCTCGGCCAGGTCAACTACGCCACGGCCAAGGCCGGCGTGATCGGCTTCACCAAGGCCCTGGCGCTCGAGAACGCCCGCAAGGGCATCACGGTCAACTGCGTCTGCCCGGGCTATATCGACACCGACATGGTGATGGCGGTGCCGCCCAAGGTGATGGAGGGCATCCTCGGCGCCATTCCCGTCGGCCGCATCGGCAAGGCCGACGAGGTGGCAGCGCTGGTGACCTATCTTGCCTCCGACGCCGCGGCCTTCATGACCGGCGCGGTGCTGTCGATCAATGGCGGCCAGTACATGGCGAACGGCTGAGGCCGTCGCCGTCATTTCGGAATTCGGAGGGAGCCCGGCAGCCTATGAGCGGCCGGGCTCTTTCCGATTCTGGCT
The DNA here is from genome assembly GCA_023391905.1 of Pseudomonadota bacterium. Taxonomy (GTDB): domain Bacteria; phylum Pseudomonadota; class Alphaproteobacteria; order Rhizobiales; family Kaistiaceae; genus Kaistia. The sequence continues at coordinate 6,085 of JAEWAD010000460.1, forward strand.
GTAGGCCGCGAGGATGCGCTGGATCTCGTCGCCGATGTCGTCGTCCGCGGCCGCCTCGGACGGCTGCGGCGGCTCGGCTGCCGCGACGGGCTCCGGAGCCGGTGCCGGGGGCGGCGCCTTCCGGCTGTCGCCATCGTCCACCAGCACGTCGACCGCCTGGGCGATCGCCGCGAGGATCGAGTTCTCGATCGGGTCGCGGTCGCCAGGCGGCGTCGCGGGCGCGGAGG
>JAEWAD010000352.1 GCA_023391905.1 Pseudomonadota bacterium
CGCCGAGACTGACGCCCGCCGCCGTCGACAACGCCTTCCGCGCGGCGCTCAGCCGCGCGCGGCTCAGCATGCTTGCCCGGCAGCGGCAACGCGATGCGCTGATCGCCACGCTCGCCGAAGGGCTTCGCCTCGAGGCCGCCGACGTGAAGGCCTTGCTCGACGATCCCTCCGGCGAGGCGCTGGCCGTGTTGCTGAAGGCGATCGGGCTGGCCGAGTCGGAAATGCAGCAGGTGCTGCTCCTCGCCAATCCGGTGATGAGCGCCGCGGTCGAGACGTTCTTCCGCCTGTCGGAGCTCTTCGGCGGACTGGAAAAGCCGGCGGCCGACCGGCTCGTCGGTCAATGGCGGGGTGATGAGGCGGCCGAGCCAACGGCCGTGCATCAGCCGCATTTCGCCGACGCGCCCCGCAAGGATCCCCGTCCGGCAGCGGGCGAAACGGCGAACGTCGCCGCCTCGGCGACGCTTCGGAGCAGCCTCGCCGGCTGACATCCCGATTCAATCGGTCTCGCCAACCCGTTGGCGAGACACGCGGATCGTCGAGTTCAGTCTGGCGCCAGGTCCAGGAAGGCGCGACCGCCGCGATCCTCGATCTCGACCACCCAGACGTCGGGATCGAAGCGCATTTCGGAAGCGAGGCGCTGCTGCAGCGCCAACCGGTCGATCCCCTCGCCCAGTCGCGAGAACAACCGATCCGTCGGCCTTTCGTCGTCGAAGGCCGTCTGCGGCGCGGGTCCATAGAGATCGACCGGGCCGGCGAGCCGGTCGACGACCACGAAGATAGCGCCGGCCTCTTCCGCGCCGCGCCGCACGACCGCGGCGAACGCGCCCTCGACGAAGGCGCGCCGAACATAGGCCGAGACCCAGATTCCGGAGGTCAGGCGCATGGCCGCTCCCGCATCATCGACGTTCCCGGTCCGCGCTCACAACGCGCTCATCGCGCCGATCAGCACCAGCTTGGCGACGACGGCGTCACCGGCGGTTCCGGTCATCGGCAGGCCGTTGTCGAGCTCGAAGCGGCGGATGGCGTTGGCGGTCTTGCCGCCGCCGCGACCATCGACCTCGACCGGACCATAGCCGATCTCGTTCAGGGCGGCCTGCACGCGCTTGATCTGCGCGCGGGTCTCGGGATCCTCGATCGAGCCGGTCGAGACCGGCTCGGCGACATTGGCGCGCGGCAGGCCCTTGCGGATCTGTCCGAGCAGACGCTCGCTCGGCTCTCCGGTCGGGATCAGGCCGATCTTCTTCTCGAAGGCGGAAATCGCCGCCCGGGTCTGCGGGCCCATGACGCCATCGACCGTGCCCGTATAGAGCTTGGCGGCGGCCAGAGCCTGCTGGGTGTTGGCGACGAGGTTGCCCTGCCCCACCGGCTTGGTCGCCACCGCGACCGGCAGCGGCTGCGGCGTCTGCGGCAGGCGCACGTCGGTCCGGCCCTTCGGCATCGGCTGCGGCAGCGGCGTCGCGTCCGACGCCAGCTCGACGGCCGGCGTCGCATCGGGAGCGCTCTGGCGGGTCGCGAAGAGCGGGTCGGGGTGGCGCGTGGTCTGCATGAAGGCGGCGTTGGAGACGATCGCCGCCGTGGCGACGGCGATCAGCAGGATGCCGCCGGACCGGCCGGGGTTCTCGATGATCTTGTCGGCCAGCCAGTTGAGCAGGCTCTCATCCGCCTCGACGCGCTGACGCGCGCGGCTGTTGGCTGGACGCTTGCGCCTTGCCGGAGCCTCACGCACGCCTGCGCTCCCTTTCCCGAAGGACGGGCTCGCCCGTACCGAGCTCCGTCATACGCGCCCCCCGGAGCGGCAGGCGCACGGTGGCCGTGGTGCCGCGCCCGGCCTCGCTTTCCAGCGTGAACGTACCGCCCTGCAGCTCGGCCAGGCCGCGAACCACGGAAAGCCCGAGCCCCGTGCCCTCGTCGCGATCCTGCGCGCCGACCTGGACGAAGGGCGTGCCGATCCTCGGAAGGTCGTTGGCGGCGATGCCGACGCCCGTGTCGCCCACGGCCAGCACGAGCTGTTCGCCCTCGCGCCGCGCCACGACGGTCACCGTGCCGCCGGTCGCGGTGAACTTCGCCGCGTTCGAGAGCAGGTTGCGCAGGATCTGCCGGCAGGCACGCCGATCCGCGACGAGCTCGGGCAGGCCGGGCTCGATCTGCCGGACAAGCTTCAGCCCGCGTTCGGCGATCTGCTGCGACATGATCTCGATGGTGCCGTCGATGACCGAGGCGACCGGGAACGGCGCGGCCGCGACCGAGAAGGTGCCGGCCTCGATCTTGGACATGTCGAGCACGCTGTTGACGACCTGCAGCAGGTGCTCGCCGGACGAATGGATGAGCCGAATGTAGTCGCGCTGGCGGGCCATCTCGAACTTGCCGAACAGCTCGCGCTCCAGCAATTCGGAGAAGCCGATGATCGCGTTGAGCGGCGTGCGCAGCTCATGGCTTACATGCGCGATCATCTGGATCTGCGACTTGCCGGCTTCCGCCGCCGAACTGCGCGCCTCGACGATCTCCGACTGACGCTGCCGCGCCTCGGTGACGTCGCGGGTGACCGCGATCACGCTGCGCCCGCCGGTGCCCGCATCCAGCGCCGCGCGGCACCGCATTTCGACCCAGAGGAAGGTTCCGGCCTCGGACGGGCCGCGCAACCGGAACTCCAGGCAGCGTGCCTCGCCGGTTCGCTCCGTCTCGGAAAGCGTGTGCAGGAAGGCGGGCCGGTCCGCGACGTGGACGCGGTCGAACAGGCCGTGGCCGACGAGGTCCGCCGGAGCGCAGCCGAGCAGCGCCCGCCCCGAGGGCGACGCATATTCGACGGCGCCGACGCGGTCGTGGCGTGTGATCAGATCCGTGCCGTTCTCGGCGAGTATGCGATAGCGGGCCTCGCCGTCACGGGCAGCCCCTTCCGCCGTGCCCTGAACACGGCCGATGCGCATCGCCAGGCCCGCGCCATGCAGCAACCCGGCTGCGACGAGGACCGGGGTGAAGCCGGTCGCCATCGCCGGGAGCCCCGCCATCGACACAAGGCCGAGCAGGACGACGACCGCCATGACGCCGGCAACCGACGCCAGGATGACGCGGCGCGAACCGGACAAAGCGGCCTCGGCCGGCAGGAGCGCCAGCAGGAACAGCGCGGGCGACGCCAGCCCGCCCGTCAATGCACCGACCCAGGCGACCAGGCCGGACAGCGCCAGCATCGACAAGAGATGCGCTGCCTCGTAGCGGCCCGTCCGCGACAGGAACGCGGCGATCGGCAGCGGCAGGGCCAGCAGGGCGAGCGCGAATACGGCGGCGAGCGAGGGCGCACCGGAAAGGGCCAGCGAAACGGGAAGCAGCAGGAGAACGCCGAGCCCGACGATCAGATGCGCGGCGATGAAGGCGCTGTGGCGCACCGCAGCCAGCGAATCGTCGCCAACCGAAGCATGCACCAGGCCGTCGATAGTGCGCCGCAAGGGCTCGAAGGAAACCGTCATACGCAATACACCGGCGACGCTCGTTCCGACCTTCCGACCCGCGTGGAAGAACACCCCCACGCCGGTCGTCCGGCAATGCCCGCATCATGGCAGGCGGCGCTTAAGGGAACCCTAAGGGGGGCGCCTCAGGCGAGGCGGGCAGCGTGCCGCCCTCCCCTCCGCCGCCGGCATCCGCGCAGCGATTCCGCCGGATCTAGCGCAGAAGCTGCCAGTAGGGCGGCAGGCCGCTGCGCGGCAGGAAGCGGTCCTCCACCGCGCGATCCAGATCCGGTTCGTCACCCGAATCGCCATATCGCTCGCGATGGGCGACCTGGAGCGGCTGTACCGGCGCGGCGTTCGCCTCTCGGCGCCAATCCTCGACATGGCGGGTATCATCGAGCACAAAATCGAGCCCGCGCTCGATCCCCTTGCCGCTCGCCGTCCGGTAGCTCCAGAGATCGTCGCCGACCGCCTCGGCGAGCCGGGCCACGAGGGTCCAGGCGACCAGATTGTAGTGGGAGTAGTGGCGCGGCCGGGTCCGGGCGAGTTCGTGCGGCTGGGAACCGTCGGCAACGAAATGATGCGGGATGCGCTCGCGGGCGCGGCGCAGCGTCGTCGCGATCTCGCCGCCGTCGCCGAAGAAGCCGGCGATGGCGAGCACCTGCACGTCGAAATACGTGCCGTGATTGTTGTGCGCGCTGCAGGCATGGCGGCCCTGCGGGCTCGCATGCAGCCAGTCGAGATAGGCGCGCAGCCAGTTGCGAAAGGCCTGGCGCTCCGTCTCGTCGAACAGGTCGGCGGCCTCGATGAGACGCACCGCATCGAGCAGCGGCGCGATGCAGGCCAGATCGAGCACGCCCGACCCCGAATTCTCGTCGTTGTTGTGCCCGCGCGCGATCTGGGCGAAGCGCAGATGGGGCGCCATTCGGGTCGCGGGATCGAGGAACCAGACGCGCACCAGCTCGGCGGCACGCTCGAGATAGCGCCGTTCGCCGAACGCCGTGCCGGCCAGCGCGAGCGTGATCACGTCGTCGGAGAATAACTGGACGCGATCCCGGTCGAACTGGTCGGGAGCGAAATCCGGCAGGCCGGCTGCAAAGACATCCTCGCCGTCGCGCTTCCGGTAGGGGCGACCGTCCGGCGCGGAGGGATCGGGCCACCAATAGCGGGCGAGGCTCAGATAGTCATGCGGATTGCCGCTCGGCGCGGGGCGAGGCTTGTCGGTCACGGAATAGGGTCCGCGCAGCAACGCGGCGTCGGCATCGGCCTTCAGCGCGATAGCCAGCGCCGTCCCCGGCTCGTCACCGAGCCGCCGGAGCCGCGCGACCTCATAGAGCGCCGGCGCCTCCGGCCTATAGCGCCCGGCGATGGCGCGGGCATCGAGGGCGTCCAGCGCCACGACAATCGCATCGGAGCGCGATAGGCTGCGCTGGACGGCGCCGTTGCCGCCGGATTCAAGATCCGGCCGTCCCGATTCAAGCCGCCCGACCCAGCCGGCCGTCCCGAACTGGCCGGCCTCCGCCGCCGGCTTCGGCGCCGGCAGATCCCATGCATCGTACGCCCAGCCGCTCCACGGGCCGGGAACGCCAAGACGCATCAGCATCTCGACCTTGGGCCGCCGGCCATAGGGAAACGCCTCGTCGAAGAACTCCGCCGCATCGCGACGGAAGACGATCTGCGGCTCGTCGGCCGGCGGGCGCGTGACGTGATCGCGCAGCAGATCCTCGTTGCGAGAGACGCGCAGCATCGGAACGGTGAAGTATTTGAGATAGGGCCGCGCCGTGATCGCCGCGCGAAGCTCCGACCAGGCCGAGGTGGTCAGGAAGCAGTTGCCGTCAAACGGCAGCACCCACTTGGCCCGCGAGCGCCCGTCCTTCAGGGCGGCATTGCGGCCGCCATTGTTGTTCATGACGTAGAGGTTCTTCAGCGTCCGGGCATGCACCTCGGCCCGCGCCTTCAGCGCGTCGGGTAGCTCGGCGAACGCCTCGCTCAGGAAGAAACCTTCCTCCGGAAACCCCTTCGTTTCCCATTCGACCCGGCCATAGTCTTCGAGATCGAACGGAATCCGGAAGTAGGACTGGCCACTCCTTTCCAGCAAATCGATCAGCCGGCTTTCCTCGTCGCGGTCGACGATCCGGTTCAGGATCCAGCGCTTCTCGCAGTCCTCCAGGGCCGGCTCGTGGGCCAGGATCAGGCCGAGGCTGCTGCGCGTCTGGCCCTTGCGGTGCCGGGGTTCCAGATCGTTGCCGAGGATGCGGTAGAGCACGAAGCTATCTGGCTCGGACGCCATCGGCGAAGCGTGGTAGGCGGCCTCGAGCGCGGCGAAATCGGGCGCCGGAGCAGCCTTGGGCGACGGAGCCTTGGGCGGCGGAGCCTTCGCAGGCGCGGCGCTTCGCGGCGCGGCAGCCGGCGACGGCGGCTGCGACGGCGGCGCTTCGACTTCCTTGCGCTTCGCCCATCGCCGCTGCCAGCGCTGGATCTCCCGCTCCACCTTGTGGAGCGGCCTGGCGACCTTCCAGGCCCAACTCGCCTGCAGCGCCTCGATCTCGGCCGCGGTCAACTTCTTCGCCATCGAAACTCCAATCTGCCCGCCCGCACGCGGATCCGGTCATGGTTATCGAGAGCTTGACGCGTTCGGTCAAATGCGACGGCGCGATGCAACCTCGCCTTGAACCGGCGCGGCTAGGATCAACCCGACAGCCAAGACAGCGCCGGACACGGCCGAACGCGAGAGGGAGTGGCTCATGTTTCTGATCCGGGCGGCATTCTGGTTCTCCGTCGTCGTGCTCCTGATCCCGGGCGACCCGAACAGCGGCGCCGAAGCGCCGCGCGTCAGCGCCGTCGACGCGATCGTCGCGGCGCAGGGCGCCGTCGCGGATCTTGCCGGCCTGTGCGAGCGCCAGCCCGACGTCTGCACCAGCGGCGGCGCAGCGCTGGCCGCCTTCGGCGCCAAGGCGCGCTACAGCGCGACCCTGCTCTACGGACTCTTCGAAGGCACCGAGGCCGCCCCGCGGCTCCCCGGCGTTCCCGCCGGCGGTACGCTGACGCCGGAGGACATGGCGCCGCAATGGCACGCGCCCCGCTCGATCGACGCGCTGATCGAGCGCGACGCCTGAACCCGGTTTCTTTCGTTCCGGCAGTTTCATCCGCGCGCCCGAGACGCTATATGCCGGGTACCATGGACACCACAGCCACGCTCGCCCCCATCGACCGGATTCTCGACGATTTCGCCTTTCTCGACGAATGGGATGATCGCTATCGCTATCTGATCGAGCTCGGCCGCGGCCTGGCGCCGCTGTCGCCCGAGGCGCACAACGACGCCAACAAGGTCCAGGGCTGCGCCAGCCAGGTCTGGCTGGAGAAGTCCGTCCGCCAGGAAAACGACGGACCGCATCTCGACTTCAAGGGCGACAGCGACGCGCTGATCGTGCGCGGGCTCGTGGCGATCGTCATCGCCCTGTTCTCAGGCCGCCCGGCGGCCGAGATCGTCGAAACGGATGCGGAAGCGGTATTCGAGAAGATTGGCCTGCGCGAGCACCTGACCGCGCAGCGCTCGAACGGCCTGCGCTCCATGGTGACGCGGATCAAGACCGAGGCCGCCGCCGCGGCGGCGGCTTAGCCGCCTCAGCCCACCTCCGGCCGATAGTCGGGACTGCCCCAGTGGCGCACGCCGCGCGCGCGGCCATCGGCCTGCGCGGTCGACGACAGCCCGTAGTGGCGTGCCAGTGACGAAAGCGCCAGCTGCAGCACCAGCTT
>JAEWAD010000381.1 GCA_023391905.1 Pseudomonadota bacterium
CGCAGACCTGGGTGAAGAGATCGCGCAGCCGGCTATTGCGGTGCGGCTGGTGCACCGCTATCACCCGCCCCTTCGTCGCCTGACGCGCCGCTTTCAAGACGGCCGCGATCTCGACCGGATGGTGGCCGTAGTCGTCGAACACCTCGACGCCGTTCCACGAGCCGGTGCGGGTGAAGCGCCGCTTGACGCCGCCGAACGCCGCCAGGCCCTTGCGGATTGCCTCGTCGGAGATGCCGAGATGATGCGCGATGGCGATGGCGCCGGTCGCGTTCTGGACGTTGTGCTCGCCCGGCATCGGCAGGATCAGGTCGACCAGCTCCGTCGTCTCGCCCGTCACGCGGTCGCGCAGGCTGGCGGTGAAGATCGAGGTGCCGTTCTCGTTGCGCAGATTGCTGTAGCGGATGTCGGCCTGCGGATTGGCGCCGTAGGTGATCAGCCGCCGGTCCTCGATGCGGCCGATCAGCGACTGCACCTCGGGATGGTCGAGGCACATCACGGCGAAGCCGTAGAACGGGATGTTCTCGATGAACTGCTTGTAGGCGTCGCGCGCCTTGTCGAAGCTGCCGTAGTGGTCGAGATGCTCGGGGTCGATGTTGGTGACGAGCGCCACGTCGGCCGGCAGCTTGACGAAAGTGCCGTCGCTCTCGTCCGCCTCGACGACGACCCAGTCGCTGGCGCCCATGCGCGCATTGGTGCCGTAGGCGTTGATGATGCCGCCGTTGATCACGGTCGGATCAAAGCCGCCGGCGTCGAGCAGCGCCGCCACCATCGAGGTGGTGGTCGTCTTGCCGTGGGTTCCGGCGATGGCGATGGCGCTCTTCAGGCGCATCAGCTCGGCCAGCATCTCGGCGCGGCGGACGACCGGCAGCAGGCGCTCGCGCGCCGCCTTCAGCTCGGGATTGCTCGCCTTGATGGCGGAGGAGACGACGACGACGCGGGCGTCGCCGAGATTGGCGGCGTCATGCCCGATCGCGACCGTGGCGCCCTTCGCCTTCAGGCGCTGGACGTTGGCGTTCTCGGCCGCGTCCGACCCCTGAACCCGGTAGCCCAGATTGACCAGCACCTCGGCGATGCCGCTCATGCCGATACCGCCAATGCCGACGAAATGAACGGGACCAATGTCCCGGGGCATCTTCATGTTCAAACTCCGGTGGATGCGCCGACCCGCTCGCCACCGGCAACCCGCTCGACCAGATCAGCCAGGCGTTCGTCAGCGTCGGGACGTCCGACTGATTTCGCGGCGGCCGCGGCCTGGGCGAGACGCCCCGGCTCGGCCAGGAAGCCCGTCAATTCGCGCGCCAGGCGGTCGGCTGTCAACTCGGGCTGCGGCACGACCCAGCCGCCGCCGGCCCGGGCGAGCACGAGCGCGTTGGCGCTCTGGTCCTGGTCGATGGCGCCGGGCAGCGGCACCATGATCGCCGGACGGCCGATGACGGCGAGCTCGCAGACGGTCGACGCGCCGGAGCGCGAGATCACGAGATGGCTGTTCGCGATGCGCGCCGGCATGTCGCGGAAGAAGGGCGCGAGCTCGGCCTCGATGCCGAGCCCGGCATAGGCGGCGCGGACGCGCTCCAGATCCTCGGGCCGGCACTGCTGCACGACCGAGAGCCGCGCGCGCTCAGCGGGCGCGAGCTTGCCGAGCGCCTCGGGCAGGAGGTCGGAGAAGAAGCGCGCGCCCTGGCTGCCGCCGAAGATGACGAGATTGAGCCGGCCGCCCTGCGCGAGCGCCGGATAGGCGACCTTGCTGGCGTCGATCACCTGCGAGCGGACAGGATTGCCGGTCTGCACCACCTTGCCGCCGAGGCCGCCCACATGGCCGACCTCGGGAAAGCTCGTCGCCACGGCGCTGGCGCGCTTGGCCAGCAGCCGGTTGGCACGGCCGAGGACGGCATTGGCGTCGTGCGCGATGGTCGGGATGCCGAGATGGGCGGCCGCGAGCACGGGCGGCACGGTCGGATAGCCGCCGAAACCGACGACGGCGCTGGGCCGGACCCGCTTCAGCATCGCCTTCGACTGGCGGTAGCCGTGCCACAGGCTCCAGGCGGCAGAGATCATCGCCTTCGGCGAGCGGACCGACGGCGTGGCGGAGCGGATGATGTGGGTCTCGTCGGCCGGAAAATTCTGGCCGTAGGTCTCGGCGCGATGGTCGGTGGCAAGATGCACCGACCAGCCACGCCGCTTCAGCGCATAGGCCAGCGCCTCGGCAGGAAACAGGTGCCCGCCGGTACCGCCGGCGCAGAGCAGGATCGTCTTCTCCATGGCCTCACGCAGCCTTCGCCGTGCCGAACCGGCTGAAGCCGGAGGTGAGCCGCGCCGGCTCGAAGCGGCGGCGGGTCAGCGCCAGCACCAGGCCCATCTGGAAGGCGAGCGCGATCATCGACGAACCGCCATAGGAGATGAACGGCAGCGTCATGCCCTTGGCGGGCATCAGGTTCAGGTTCACCGCCATGTTGATCACCGACTGCACGCCGAACAGCACGAGCAGGCCTGCCGAGGCGAGGCGCACGAAGGCGTCCTCGTTCTTCAGGCTATGGCTGAGGCCGCGCACGACGACGAAGCCGAACATCAGCACCAGGCCCATGCAGAGGATGATGCCGAATTCCTCGGCAGCGACCGCGAAGATGAAGTCGGTGTGGCTGTCCGGCAGGATGCGCTTGACGATGCCCTCGCCCGGGCCGCGACCGAGCCAGCCGCCATGCATGACCGAGTTCAGCGCCGTATCGACCTGGAAGGTGTCGCCGGCGCCCGGATCGAGGAAGCGGTTGATGCGGCCGGCGAAGTGCGGGAACACCGTGTAGGCGGCGAGGATGCCGCCGGCGGCGAGCACGGCGAGCGCGGCGATCCAGAACCAGGAAAGCCCGGCCATGAAGAACACCGCCGACCACGAGATCACCACCAGCATGGTCTGGCC